>CAYRAC010000840.1:0-2159 GCA_964422045.1 uncultured Steroidobacteraceae bacterium | reverse complement strand
TCTCCTCGGCGAGCGCCACCAATGGGCGCTCATCATCCACGATCATCACGGTTTCGCCCTTGCCGCGAGGCAGCGCTTGTGAAGTCTCGACGGACGGGGCCGGGGCCTGACCCGCGGTGGGCAGCCAGATCTCGATTTGGGTTCCAACGCCCGCGGTGGTGGTGACGTCGATCGCGCCGCCCAGGTCGGTCACGATGCCATGCACCAGGGACAGGCCGAGACCCGTACCCTGCCCAACATCCTTGGTGGTAAAGAATGGATCGAACATCCGCTCGAGGACCATGGGCGGGATTCCGTGGCCGGTGTCACTGACGATGAGCCGCACATAGGGTCCGGGCACAACCGAACCGCGGGACAGCGTCCGGTGCTCGTACTGTTCATGGCGCTCGAGAGCAACGCTCAGCACGCCGCCGCGCTCCATGGCCTGTATGGCGTTGGTGCATAGATTCATCACAACTTGATGCAAATAGGTGGGGTCTCCAATCACTGCCGCATTACCTGCATCGATTCGCCTCTGCAGCCGGATGTCCGCGGGCAGCGATGCCTCGAGGAGCTCGAGGGCCTCGCGGACAACCGACTCGACGTTTACGGGAAGCCGGTCACCGAGGCCGCTGCGACTGAACCCCAGAATGCGTTCGACCAGACGCTTGGCGCGTTCGGTCGCGTGCATGACATTGTCGAGGTAGCGCCGCAACTCGCTCGTCGGCGCGCAATGCTCAAGCGCGAGCTCACCGTACCCCAGGATGGCCCCCAGGATATTATTGAAGTCGTGGGCGATCCCGCCGGCCAGCGTGCCGATTGCCTCCATCTTTTGCGACTGCCTCAATTGAATTTCCAGTTGTTCGTTGTCGAGCTGCGCCTGCTTTTGTGCGGTGACGTCGATCGCGGAGCCGACGAATCTAACAGGTGCGCCCGCGGAGTCGACCAGACAGCGTCCGCGCGCGAACAACCAATGCCAATCGCCGTTCGGCTGCCGCACGCGATACTCGCATTCGAAGCGCGGCGTGCGTCCCTCGAAGTGATCTCTAAACGCCGCTTCGAAGCGCGGCGAATCATCGGGATGCATGACGATTTTGGCCAACCACTCGGCCCGGGAGCCGATCTCGCTGTCTGCACGTTGCCCGCCCAGCAGCTTCATTTTCGGCGAAAGGAAGAGACGATCGCCCCGAACGTCCCAATCCCAATGACCCTCGTTCGCTCCCTCCATGGCGAGCGCATAACGCTCCTCGCTTTCACGCAACGCCCGTTCGCCGGCGGCAACCCGCCGCAGTTGGCGCAATAGCGCCATGACGGTCAACACGCCGAGCAATACGATAATGAGCGTGCGCACAGCAACGCGGATCGTCTCGTCGCGCCATGTCTGCAACGCAAGAGCGGATTCCCGGGTTACTGCCAGTCTCAAGCGGGTATTCCTCACGGGGGAGACCGCAACGAAATCCGTGCGCCCGTCGATCGGATTTAACAGGCGGCCGGCCGGTGCGACGGTGTCCGCCGCCAGCTCGAGATATTGTTTGCCAACGGCGGCAGGAGTCGCTGGATGGCGTACCAGCAAGGTACCATCGTCGCGTAGCAGCTGAATCGCGCCGCCCCGGCCGACATCCACAGACCTATAGAACTGATTGAAATCCTCAAGATCGACGATTGCCGTGACGACGCCCGCGAACTGGCCGTTCTCATCATCAATCCGGCGCGAAAAGATCACACCGGGGCGGCCTTCGGAACGAGTCACCAGGGGCTCGCTCATGAAGAGCCCCTTGGCAGTGCCGTCCCGCTGTACGATGAAGTACGAGCGGTCGGATACATTGTTATTCGGCGCGGGGAACTCACGGGAACGATAACGTTGATTGCCGTGCGAATCGACGATCGTCACGAGGCGCACCGGCCGCACGCCAGCAGTGCGGATCGCAAGAGCTGCCTCCAGGCGCTCGGATGGAATGGCCTGGCTGTCGCTGCGATACCATCGCGCTGTGTCGAGCAACAACAGATCGACCGCCTGCAGGGTCCATGCGGTTTGTTCCGCTAGGGTATTCGAGATGTTGCCGATCTCGCGATCGATGGCAGCGACAGTGTGCTGGTACGAACTCCAGGCGTCATAGGCGGAAGAGCCGGCGAAAGCCATGATGATGAGAACGCCGAGCACGACCACGCGGCGCCGCAGC
>CAYRAC010000839.1:0-2166 GCA_964422045.1 uncultured Steroidobacteraceae bacterium | reverse complement strand
TCTTTACGATGGACCGTACCAAAGCAACTCGCGTTATGCTGGAGGTGCATACCAAAGGCAAAGGAGTCTGTGGGGTCTTTACTTATGAGATTGCAGAGACCAAGGTGGCCCAAGTGATCGCATACGCGCGACAACATCAGCATCCGCTGATGGCAACGCTAGAAGAGGCGTAACAGTGCTAAGTCAAGAACTGGAATTTTGCTTGAATGACGCGTTTGCCGGCGCCCGCGAGGCACGGCATGAATTCATGACCGTCGAGCATCTGCTGCTCGCCATCGTGGATACGCCGAAGGTGCGTGAAGTGTTGAAGTCTTGCGGCGCCGACACCGCTAAACTGAAGACCGAACTCAAGCAATTCATCGATCAAACCACGCCGCGCCTGCCGGCCGGCGAGGACCGCGACGTGCAGCCTACCCTGGGATTCCAGCGGGTGCTGCAGCGCGCAGTGTTTCACGTGCAATCGAGCGGCAAGAAAGAAGTCACCGTGGCGAACGTGCTGGTGGCAATCTTTAGCGAGAAACAGTCGCACGCCGCGTATTTGCTCAGCATGCAGGATGTGTCGCGCCTCGATGTCGTCAATTTCATCGCCCACGGGCTGTCCAAGGCCGGCGGCGAGGAGCGCAGCGAGCGCGAAGATGGCGGTGCCTCTCCGGACGCCGACCGCGAGAACGACGGCGGCGGCAACGCGTTGGAGAAATACGCGACCAACCTCAACGAGTCGGCGCGTAAAGGCAAGATCGATCCTCTCATCGGCCGCAAGCTCGAAGTCGAGCGCACCATCGAAATACTGTGCCGCCGGCGCAAGAACAATCCCTTGTACGTCGGCGAAGCCGGAGTCGGCAAAACGGCGATTGCCGAGGGCCTCGCCCGCATGATTGTCGAGAACCAGGTGCCCGACGTGCTATTGGACGCGACCATTTATTCGCTCGACATGGGCTCGCTGGTTGCCGGCACCAAGTATCGGGGCGATTTCGAGAAGCGGCTGAAGGCCGTATTGGCAGAGGTCAAAAAGCAGCCCGGGGCGATTCTGTTCATCGACGAAATTCACACCGTCATCGGTGCGGGCGCGGCATCGGGCGGCGTGATGGACGCCTCCAACCTGATCAAACCGGCCTTGGCCAACGGCGACTTGCGCTGCATCGGCTCGACCACTTACAACGAATATCGCGGAATTTTCGAGAAGGATCATGCATTGGCGCGTCGCTTCCAGAAGATCGACATCACCGAACCCTCGGTGCAAGACACCGTCGACATTCTTCGCGGCCTCAAATCGCGCTACGAGGAACATCACGGCATCAAGTACGAGGACGATGCGCTGCGCGCGGCGGCTGAATTGGCCGCGCGGCACATCAACGATCGGCACATGCCGGACAAGGCGATCGACGTCGTCGACGAGGCGGGAGCCAACTTGCGTTTACAGCCGGTCGAGCACCGCGCCCTGTCGGTCACGGTCACGCAAATAGAGAACGTGGTTGCGCGGATTGCGCGGATTCCGCCGAAGAATGTGTCGTTGTCCGACCGCGATGTGCTGAAGAACCTGGAGCGCAACTTGAAGCTGACCATCTTCGGCCAGGACAAGGCAATCGAGGCCTTGTCGTCAGCCATCAAGATGTCGCGCTCCGGATTGGGGGATCAACGCAAGCCCGTGGGCTCGTTCCTGTTCTCGGGTCCGACGGGTGTCGGCAAGACCGAGGTAACCCGGCAGCTCGCGATTGCCATGGGGGTCGAGTTCGTGCGTTTCGACATGTCCGAGTACATGGAACGGCATA
Organism: uncultured Steroidobacteraceae bacterium; assembly: GCA_964422045.1. GTDB lineage: Bacteria > Pseudomonadota > Gammaproteobacteria > Steroidobacterales > Steroidobacteraceae > Bog-1198. The sequence goes on along the minus strand of CAYRAC010000839.1, from coordinate 397 downwards.
CCGTCTCGCGCCTCATCGGCGCACCGCCGGGCTACGTCGGATTCGACCAGGGCGGCTTACTGACCGAAGCGATCGCCAAGCATCCGCATTGCGTATTGCTGCTCGATGAGATCGAGAAAGCCCATCCGGATGTCTTCAATTTGCTGCTGCAGGTCATGGACCACGGCACGCTTACCGACAATAACGGCCGCAAGGCGGATTTCCGCCACGTCATCATCATCATGACAACCAATGCGGGGGCCTTTGAAATGAGCCGGCCGAGCATCGGATTCACGCAGTCGGACACCGGCGCGGATGGTATGGAAGCGATTCGGCGGCTGTTCTCGCCGGAGTTCCGCAACCGTTTGGATGCGGTCATTCAATTCGGCAGCCTGGATCAGGATACGATCGAGCGGGT
>CAYRAC010000838.1:0-2166 GCA_964422045.1 uncultured Steroidobacteraceae bacterium | reverse complement strand
ACGCGCTCGACGAAGCCGAACGCGTGCGCCTATTGCGGCGCGAACTCGCGGGTGAACGTCTGCTGGCGAGTCCCTATTCGAGCTACTCGGAGGAGACCCTATCCGAGCTCGCCATCGTGCATGCGGCCGCCGATGCCAAGCGGCGCTATGGCGCCGGCTGCATCACGACCTACATCGTCTCCAAATGCGAGAGCGTGTCGGATCTGCTCGAGGTGAACATCTTGCTGAAGGAAGCCGGCATGTACAGCGCGCGCGGCAAGCCGCACGCGGCCATCATGGCGGTGCCGCTGTTCGAAACCATCGGCGACCTCGAAAAGGCCAGCGAGGTCATGAGCGCATGGTTCGCTCTGCCCGAGGTGGCGGCGGTATGCGCCGGTCACGGGTTTCAGGAGGTGATGGTCGGATATTCGGACTCGAACAAGGATGGCGGATATCTCACCTCCGTGTGGAGCTTGCATCAAGCAACCAGCTCGCTCGCGGAAGTGTTCGAGAAATTCGCGACCCCGATGCAGATCTTTCACGGCCGCGGCGGCGCCGTCGGCCGCGGCGGAGGTTCCTCCTTCGCAGCGATACGCGCCCAGCCGTACGGTACGGTGCGCGGCCGCATCCGTATTACCGAGCAAGGGGAAATCATCGCGGCCAAGTACGGCACGCGCGACAGCGCGGCGGCCAATCTCGAGTCGATCAGCGCTGCGACGCTGCTGGCGTCGCTGGAAAATGCCTCGCTGTCGAGCGCAAACCGGCTGCGATTCGGCGCGGCCATGGACGAGTTGTCGGCGCATGCATTCCGGGCATACCGTTCCTTGGTCTATGAAACCGCAGGGTTCGCGACGTTTTTTCGGCAGATGACGCCGCTCGTGGAAATCTCCGCGCTCAAGATCGGCTCGCGGCCGGCGTCGCGCTCGAATTCGCAGCGTATCGAGGACCTGCGCGCCATCCCGTGGGTGTTCAGCTGGGCTCAGGCGCGCGTCATGCTGCCGGGCTGGTACGGGGTCGGGGAGGCATTGCGTTCCGCGGATAGAGGATTGTTGCGCGAGATGCTCGAGGCGTGGCCGTTTTTTCGCGCCACCGTGGATAATCTCGAGATGGTGCTGTCGAAATCCGACATGGGCATCGCGGCGCGCTATGCGAGCCTGGTCGAGGATCGCAACCTCGCCGACCACTTGTTCGGCAGGATTCGCGACGCCTGGGTTGCAACTTGCGAAAGCCTGTTCGCCGTCACCGAGCAATCGCGCTTGCTGGAAAAGCATCCGGCATTGGACGATTCGATCCGGCTGCGCCTGCCGTATATCGAACCCTTGAATCTGCTGCAGGTCGAGCTGCTGAAGCGCCATCGCGCCGGCGAGAAGGATCCGCGGGTGCGCGAAGGCATCCAGCTGTCGATCAACGCGATCGCCACGGCCCTGCGCAACAGCGGTTAGCCGCGATGCCGACCGACACCGAACTCGCCGTCGCGGAAGGCTATTCCCGCCTCGAAACCTGCAGCGATCAAGCCGCGCGCATACCCGCGGCCGCGCAGCTGATACTGACCATCTACGTGGAATTCTACCGCCAGCTGTGCGAATACCCCAACCTGGCAAAGCGTGCCTTCGAAAGCATGGATCCGCACGCCTCGATCCGCATCAGTCAGGAACGCCTGGGTTTGTACAGCCGCTACATCGCGGAGCACGGGCCGAGGATTCTCGCGGCGTTCCCCGCACTCGCGGGCGATGCGAGCGTGTGGGACGCCTTGGACCGGCTGTTCGTGGCGATGATCGTCGATCGCTACGACGCCGACATCGCATTCAGTTTCCTGCACTCGATTCGGCGCAACATCGGCCGCGGACTGTGGAGGCCGGTGGCCTATTCGTTTCCGCCGCCGAGCAAGCTGCGCGCGGACTCGATGGCGGCGGTGCATCGCCGGCTGCGCGTGCATGGGCGCATCGACACCGAGCTCATGTGCACGGCGTTGCGGATGCCCGGGTTCACGGTGCCGTTCATAGACTTGCAAGGCGACGCCGAGCGAATTCTAAAGCGGGTCGGACCGCTGCTGTGCAGCCCGTATGCAACGCCGGTGCTCGCACTCGATGTGGTCGAGGCGGGATTTTTCCGCGATCGCAGCGCGTTCTTGGTCGGCCGCTGGGTGCTGGCGGACGAGGGTCTCGTGCCGTTCGTGGTCGCCTTCAA
>CAYRAC010000837.1:0-2167 GCA_964422045.1 uncultured Steroidobacteraceae bacterium | reverse complement strand
GTTGCCGGCTACTTTGACACGCTCTCCCTGGAAGCCGGCCGCAACGGTCGGATAGAAGAAGCCGCGCTGCGCCCGTACCAGTTCTTGGGCCTGGGTCAGTGCCGCCTGCGCGGAAGCAATCGTCGGATTGGCCTTGAACGCCTGCGCGACGAGCGTGTTGAGTGCCTTGGACTCAAACAGTTGCCACCACTCGAACGGTAGGTTGCGGCCATTGATGAACCGTTGCACATCGCCGCCGTGCACTGCGGCGTGCGAACTAGTCTCGGGTAACGGGGTCGGCGCAAAGCCGGCATCGGCCGGCGCCTGCGGCGCGTGCCAGCGGGGTCCGACGGCGCAGCCGCATGCCAGGGCCGCCAATGGCGCGGCCAGCCAAACAGTAACGGATGAACGCATGGCCGACATACATCGACTCCGAAGTGAAGCCTCAAGCGGGCACGCACCTCCCACTGTTAGGACGTGAAGCGATTCTGCCCGTCGCTGCGATCGGCAGGTACTGTGAGAAGTCCGAGTGGCCTCCCATGCCTGATGGCGCCATTGTGTGCCCAAGACCGAAACGTCAGTGCGCCGAGGCGCACGAGCGGATTTTCCCAGGGAGCAACCTCAAATGCGCGTACGGGTTTGTCTAGAGTGGCTCTGTGTGGACTCCCGGCGGTGGCGAGCGACTGTCGCGGGTGCCGCGGTGCTGCTCGCCGCATTGATCGGGGTCACGCATTTCAGCGCCAAGGCGGACGATACACAGGCAAAGGCTGCGGGCCCGAAAGCAAATGCACCGGCGCCGGGTTCCGATCCGTCGGTGCAGTTGACCGACGCGCAGCTAAAAAGCATCAAGATCGGCGCCGCATCGGAGCATGCGTTTCCGCAAGAGCGCGGCGCCGTGGGAAGCATCGACTTCAATGAAAATCTCGCGGTGCAGGTGTTCTCACCCTATCAAGGAAAGATCATCAAGGCTTACGCCGAGGTCGGCGACCCGGTGAAGAAGGGCCAGACGCTGTTCACGATCGAAAGCCCGGACCTCATCCAGGCGGACTCAAATTTGATCGCGGCGGCGGGGCTTTTGGATCTGACCACGCATGTGCTGGAGCGTGCCAAGCAGCTCTACCAGGTTCAGGGCATCGCGGAGAAGGACCTGCAGCAGGCCATCTCCGATCAGCAAACCGCGGAGGGCGCGCTCAACGCGGGTCGCGACGCGGTGCGCGTATTCGGCAAATCAGAGGCCGAGATCGATGCGATCGTCGCCCACCGCAAGATCGATCCAATCCTGGTGGTCCCGAGCCCGATCACCGGCCGCGTCACGGCGCGCGTGGCGCAACCTGGGCTCTTCGTACAGCCCGGCAATGCGCCTGCCCCGTACACGGTCGCCGATGTGGTGACCGTGTGGATGCTGGCCAACGTCTCCGAGAGCAACATCAAGTACGTAAACGTCGGCCAGAAAGTGGCCGTCTCGACGATGGCCTACCCAGGCCAGGTCTATGAAGGCGAGATCACGGTCGTCGGCGCCACCGTCGATCCCAATCTGCATACATTGCTCATCCGCTCGGAGGTTCAGAATCCCCGGCGCGACCTTAAGCCCGGAATGCTCGCGAATTTCGTCATTCGCATCGGCGATCCGGTGGTCGCGCCCGCGGTACCGCCCGAGAGCGTCGTGCGCGCCGGCGACGGCACCATGACCATATGGGTCACCACCGACCAGCACCACTTCACTCAGCGCAAGGTCAAGCTCGGTCTGCAAAGCGCCGGCTATGACCAAATCCTCGAGGGGCTGAAGCAGGGCGAACTGGTCGTCACCGACGGGGCTGTTTTCCTCGACAACATGCTCATCCCCAGCAGCGACGGCTGAAATGCTGAAAGGTATTCTTGCGTTCGTGCTCACGCGCCGCGCGATCGTTCTATTGGGTCTCATGGTGTTTCTCGGCGGCGGCGTGGCCGCATTCACCATGCTCAACATCGAGGCATACCCGCAACCCGCGCCGGTGATCATCGAAATCACGGCGCAGCAAGGCGGCTTGTCGGCCGAGGAGATGGAGCGCTATTACACCATCCCGATGGAAGTCGGCATCTACGGGACGCCGTATATCACCGCGGTCAACTCCACCTCGTTCTATGGCCTGAGCTTCCTGCGGGTCACTTTCAAATACGGCGTCGAGTTCTATTTCGCGCAGACTCAGAT
>CAYRAC010000836.1:0-2167 GCA_964422045.1 uncultured Steroidobacteraceae bacterium | reverse complement strand
TAGCGCGAAAATCGTCCGCGACGAGGTTGAGCCGCCGGTGGAGGTGTTCACGGAACTACCCGTGCCAGTGCTCGTGCCGGTGCTCGGCGTGTTGCTGCCGGTCGCGGTAGTGCCGGAATTGGAAAAAGAGAGCACCGAGGCGGCTGACTTGGACCGCGTTACGGATGGATCGGTGCTGACGGTCGGAAACAACGCCGCTTGCGACTGCTGTACGAGCGCCTGCGCGGCCCGGTAATTCGCTTCCGCCGCAATCACGGTTTGATTCGAAATCACGACGCGCGCCTCCAGATCGTTCAGCGTCGCGTCGCCGTAGATCTCCCACCAGCTGCCGCGCAGCGCCGCATCGCGCGGTGCCGCCAGCTGCCACCCGCCATCGCCGACTTCGCCGCTCACGGCTTCTTTGAATTTCTCGCCCGTGTCGAGGGACGGAGGCTCATAGTGCGGCGCGAAGCTGCATCCGGCGAGCAGCAAGCCGGCGAATGAACCTGGCCACCCCGCGCGATAGGTCATGACGCGGCCGCCTTGGCGGACTGCGGTTCATCCCCGGACGCACCGATCCCGAATTGCGAAATCCAGGAATTCAAACGGTCCATATACAGATAGATGACCGGTGTGGTGTACAGGGTGAGAGCCTGGCTGACGATCAGGCCGCCGACAATGGCGATGCCGAGCGGCCGGCGCAGCTCCGAGCCCATGCCGGTACCGACTGCGAGCGGCACGCCGCCGAGCAGCGCCGCCATGGTGGTCATCATGATCGGCCTGAAGCGCAGCAGGCATGCCTGAAAAACCGCCTCTTTCGGGCTCTTGTGCTCGCCGCGTTCCACCTCGAGCGCAAAATCGATCATCATGATGGCGTTCTTCTTGACGATGCCGATGAGCAGGATGATGCCGATCAGCGCAATGATCGACAGATCGGTATGCGTAATCAGCAGCGCAAGCAGCGCGCCGACGCCGGCCGACGGTAAAGTCGAGAGAATGGTGATCGGGTGGATGTAGCTCTCGTACAGCACGCCAAGCACCACGTAGACGGCCGCGATTGCCGCCGCGATCAACAGCGGTTCATTGGCGAGCGAATCGCTGAAGGCCTGCGCCGTGCCGCTGAAGGCGCCGGTGATCGAAGAGGGCATGCCCGCTGCGTGCTCCGCGGCGTTGATGGCATTGACTGCATCGCCCAACGCAATGCCGGCGGCCAGATTGAAGGAATAAGTGACCGAGGGAAACACGCTCGAGTGGTTCACGACGAGCGGCGCCGTCGCCGCACCGAAGTGCGTGAACGCCGACAACGGCACCATGCCGCCGCCGGAAGAGGACACGTACACATTGCCGAGCGCTGCGGGATTTTGCCAAAATTCGGGATCGACCACCATGACAACGAAGTATTGATTGAGCGCGGTGTACGTGGTGGCTATCTCGCGTTCTCCGAACGCATCGTACAACGCATTGTCGATCGCCTCGGCGCTGATGCCCAAACGTGAGGCGGTTTGCCGATCGATCAGCAGATTCGCCGACAGGCCTTTGTTTTGCGCATCGCTGTTGACGTCGGTGAGTTGATGCAGGGATTTCATTTTCTGCAGCAGCAGCGGCCCCCAATGATTCAACAGCGACAAATTGTCGCTTTGAATGGTGTACTGATACTGAGCCGCGCTCTGGCGGCCGCCGATACGCACATCCTGCACTGACTGCAAGATGAGAGTCGCACCGGGTACCGCCGCGAGCTTCGGCCGCAGGCGGTTGATGAGCTGATCGGCGGTGATCTTTCGCGCCTGCAACGGCTTCAAGGCGATGAATACGCGGCCGGTATTGGTCGTGGTCCCGCCGCCGCCGCCGGTGAAGGCAATCACCGTGTCGACCGCGGGGTCGGACTTGACGATGGCGGCAAGTCTCTGGATCTTGACCTGCATCGCTTGGAAGGAGATCGACTGATCGGCGATGACATTGCCGTTCAGCCGCCCGGTATCTTGCTGCGGGAAAAATCCCTTTGGAATGATCACATACAGGTAGACGCTCAAGCCGATGGTGGCCAAGGCAACCAGCAGCACGACAATGGAGCGTTCGAGGACCCAACGCAGACTGACCTCATAACCCTTCAAAATCCGCTCGAACACGCGTTCGCTCCATAGATACACCTTGCCGTGGTTCGCGGTCGGCTTCAGCAGCAGCGAGCACA
>CAYRAC010000835.1:0-2168 GCA_964422045.1 uncultured Steroidobacteraceae bacterium | reverse complement strand
ATGCATTGCTACAACTCGACCGACCACTCACCACGGAGGATCTGATCCGGCATGTGCAAGCAGTGGTGCGCGATTCAGGTTCGGCGCACCGTCGTGACGAAGGCTGGCTCGGCGCTGAACATCGCTTCACCGTGAGCAGCATGGAAGCCTCGCTGGCGACCATCTTGGCCGGGCTCGCTTACGCATGGCTGCCAGAACACATGCTCGAAAATCTGTTGCGAGAAGGCCGTTTACGCAAATTACCGCTGGTGAGCGGCGGATCGCGAATCATCTCGTTATACATCGTGGTCGTCAGTCCCGAATTGAGCGGTCCCGCGGTGCGCGCCGCTGTGCAGTCATTCAAGAGACGACCTACGGTTGGAGCGAGCAAGGGCAAAGGCACCGCGCCACGCAAGCCGCGCAATCAACCGAGCAAATCCCGAACACTCAAGATCGCGAAATCGTGACAGCAATGCGCTTCTCAGAATCAAATGGAACTCGGCCAATTTCGAGGCAATACCGTGCAAGATATCGTCACTGAATACCAAGCATCGTGCTCGCGACGTTCACAGGGTCCTGTAAGACTTTGTCGACATTGACGAGCGACAATACGCCGGCGTGGAGCTCGCAGTTTGCGGCCTATCTTGGCACCATTGGAGCCGCCGTCGGACTTGGAAGCATCTGGCGGTTTCCATACCTTGCCGGCACTTTCGGCGGCGGGACCTTCATCGTCGCGTTCGTCCTGGCATGCATTTTCATGGCGACGCCGCTGCTGACCGCCGAATTCATGATCGGACGTCACGCCCGACTACCGCCGACACTCTCGCCCGGGGTGCTCGCCGCCAGCATCGGTGCCTCGCGGCGCTGGAACGCAATCGGCACCCTGGGCACTCTGGCCGTGTTCTTGATCGGCTCCTATTACACGCTGATCGCCGGTTGGGTCGTCGCTTACGCCGTGAAGTGCTTGCGCGGGGACCTGGTGGGACTGGCGCGACCGGCAGTTCAAGCCGAATGGCATGCATTCCTTGCCGACCCCTGGCAATTGATGGGGTGGCAGCTGCTGTTTCTACTGTTGGTCGCGTTCATCTCCGGCCGTGGGGTAGGGCGCGGCATCGAGGTCGCGAGCCGAATCAGAGCCCCGGCGCTCTTGGTGTTGTTGCTGCTGTTGGACGGATATGCCCTGTGCATGGGTGATGTGGCGGCCGCGATGCATTTCGCGTTCGCGCTGCATTGGGAAGGCCTGAACGCGGGCGCCGTGTTGGCGGCAATCGGCCAGGCGTTTTTCGCCACGGGTGTGGGCTGCGCCATGATGCTCTCATACGGATCGTACATGTCACCCGCCGCTTCCTTGGTACGCCCGGCGCTCGCAATCTCGGGTTCCATTCTGTTGGTTTCGCTTCTCGCGACGCTGCTGGTGTTCCCATTGGTTTTTCGCTACCACATGGATCCTGCGGGCGGACCGGCACTCGTATTTGACGTGCTGCCGACGATGTTCGCCGTCATGCCGGCCGGCCGACTGATAGGCACAGTGTTCTTCGTGCTGCTGATCTTTGCGGCGCTGACACCGATGCTGGCCTGCTTCGAACCGCTCGTCGGGTGGCTCGGCGCGCGCGGTTGGTCGCGTCGCTGGGCGGCCGCCGCATCCGCCGTTGCCGTGTGGGCGGCCGGCTTGGGTTCGCTGTTGTCCTTCAACGTTCTCGCCGAGTGGCACCCGCTCGAGGCGGTGCCCTTGTTCGCCGGCAAGACCCTGTTCGAAGTGATCGACTTCGTTGCCGGCAACCTACTTGCGCCGGCAGGGGCGCTGCTCACGTGCCTGTTGACCGGCTGGCGGCTGAGTCGTGCGACATTCGAGTCGGAGCTGAGCGCGACAGAGCCGCTCGTGCGGCGGACCTGTCGGGTGCTGTTGCGCTACGTTGCGCCGCTGGCGATTGGGGCGGTGATGCTGCTTGCCTTTCTGCCGGGAAGAGCGTGAGTGCACCCCAGATACTGCATCGCAGCATTGTCTCATTCGTCTTGAGGGCCGCCTCGTGCAAGCATTTCGAACGCAGCTGCTGCACCCTGGCCGAGGAGTTACAACAAAAAGAGATATGTATATTATGGAAAAACAGTCCGGCGCGGGAGTGGACTGAAAACACATTAAAAATAGGGAGCTCATAAACATGAAGTTCAGAGCAGCGCGTGAGCTCACG
>CAYRAC010000834.1:0-2170 GCA_964422045.1 uncultured Steroidobacteraceae bacterium | reverse complement strand
GCTTGCCGACAGGCTTGCCGACAGGCTTGCCGACAGGCTTGCCGACAGGCTTGCCGACGGCTAGCCCGTCGCCTGCAGCCCCTGCGCAATGCCGCTGATGGTGGCCCGCAAGGCGCCGAACAGCGCCTGATCTTCGCGGCCGGTCTTGCGCCAGCGGCGCAACAGGTCCACTTGCATGAGATGCATCGGATCGATGTATGGATTGCGTAATTTGATCGAGCGCTGCAAGGTCGGATCGCTGTCGAGCAGACGTTCGGTGCCGCGCAGGCGCAATACATGCGTCACGGTCAAGGCGTATTCAGTGTGTATCGGCTTCGCCTGGGAGCGCAGCGCGCCGCCGGCCAGCGCATCGTAGTGGCCGGCGATGTCAAGATCGGTGCGCCCGAGCATCGCCTCGACATCGTCGAGCAGATGCGCGAAGAACGGCCACTGCGCGACCATTTGCTCGACCACGTCGGCACCGTGTTCTTCGAGCGCGGCGTCAAGGCCGGTGCCGAAGCCGAACCAGCCCGGCAGCATGTGGCGGCTTTGGGTCCAGGCAAACACCCACGGAATGGCGCGCAGCGCGTGTACGCCCTCCCCGACGGCGCGCGCCGCGGGCCGCGAGCCGATATGCATGCGCTCGATCACGTCGAGTGGCGTTGCCGCCCGAAAATATTCGAAGAACTGCGGATTGTCGAACACCAGCTCGCGGTACGCCTCGAGACTGCGTGCGGCGATGGTGCGCATGGCGGCCAGGTGTGCGGCGGCAATCGGCGGGCCTTCTCCGGCGTGCGCCGTCGCCAAGGCGACCGACGCGAAAGTCCGCTCGAGCGTACGCATTGCAATCGGGCGCAAGCCATAGCTCTGATTGACGACCTCGCCCTGTTCGGTCAAGCGCAACACCCCGCGCATCGCGCCGTCCGGCATCGCTTCCACCAAATTTTCGGTACGCCCGCCGCCGCGTGCGGGCGTGCCGCCGCGGCCGTGAAAAATCATCAGTCTGATGCCTGCCTCGTGCGCGGCTTCGAGCAGTTCGCTTTGAGCCACCTGCAGCGCCCAGCGCGAGGCGGCAATGCCGCCTTCTTTATTGCTGTCCGAATAACCGATGACCACCACTTGCCGGTTGCCGCGCGACGCCAGATGCTTGGCGTACGCCGGTTCCCGATACAGCGCGCGCAGGACTTCGCCCGCACTCTCCAACGAAGCGATGCATTCGAGCAGCGGCGCGACATCGAGCGGCGACTCGCCGGTGCGCTTGTCGGTGATGTCGGCCCAGCGCGCGAGCAACAGCACCGCCAGTACGTCTTCGGGACCCTGCGCGCCGCTCACGATGTATTCACCGATGGCGCGGCCGCCGAACTTATGACGCGCCTGTGCGATGGCCTCGAACACCCAGAGGCTGCGCCGGCCGACGGCATCGAAGGCCGAGGTCGGTCCTTGGTCGCGGGCCAGCAAGTCGCGCAGTTGCAGCAGCCGCTGCGCCGGCGGCAGCGACGGCCATTCCGGCACGCCCAAGCCCTGCGCGATCACTTGGTCGTGCATGTGCGCGTGTTGATTGACGTCGAGGGTTGCAAGATGAAAGCCGAAGGTGCGAATTCGGCGCATGAAGCGCCGCACCAGAAAGTATCCGGCGTAGCGCCCACGGTTCTGCGTCAGACTCTCCGCGGCCAGGCTCACATCGGCGAGTAACTCCTCGGGATTCTGATACGCGTTCGGCCGGCCGTCGTAAGTCGACTTCAGCCGCTCGGCGATCTGGCCAAAAAACATGCGATACGGCATACGGTCATGCCGTGCCGGTGAGATCGCCTGCGCACCCGGCAGGATGGCGCTATACGATTCGATGCGCGCCGCGAGCTCGGCGCTCACGCCGACGCGGTTCGCGCTTTGGCTCAAGGTCTCCGCGAGTTGACCGCATTCCTCGAAATAGGTCGAGACGATCACCTGTTGATGGCGATGCAAGGTCTCGCGGATCGTCTTGCCATGCACGTCCGGGTTGCCGTCCATGTCGCCGCCGACCCAGGAGCCGAAATGCAGAATGCTCGGCACATCCAGCGACTCCACGGGCACCCCGTAGGCGCGGGCAAGCGCCGTCTCGACCTCCTCGTAGAACAGCGGCACGACCCGGTAGAGGATTTCCAGCAGATAAAAGAGGACGTGCTCGCGCTCATCGGCGACCGTGAGCTTTTCG
>CAYRAC010000833.1:0-2174 GCA_964422045.1 uncultured Steroidobacteraceae bacterium | reverse complement strand
CTGCCATTCGTTGCGCAAAGAGGCGCTTGCAGTTCATGCGCGATGTGTGTCAGTCTCTTTACTCGCCGAAGGGAATGAAGGAACGCTGTATAGCGTGTTGCGAGTCTTCGTCGGCGCGTACGGCGCCACTAGATGAATTGATTCAGGGGTAGGGTCGCACTGGCTTATGTATAAATACGAAAACCCGTCATTGTTTTCAGGCAGGAGGGGCGCGGCCTTTCTTGCGGTCATCATTCTGCACATCGGCATTGTCTGGGCGTTCTATACGGGATTGGCCGGCAAGCTCGTTCAAACCATTATCCCGCCCGTCGAAATCGCCCAGATCGACAAGCCCAAAGACATCGACAAACCGCCGCCGCCTCCGCCCAAACTCGACGAAATCAAACCCTACGTACCGCCGCCGGAGTTCGTCGATATTCAGGCCCCGCAGGTCGAGACCACGGCGATCACGCAAACCACGCAGGTCAATCGTCCACCGCCGGCCCCGGTTGCCGCGGCTGCGGTTCCCGGCACTCCGCCGCACATGGATCCGAAGCACCCGCTGCACATCGGCGAGGACTATTATCCCGATGCCTCCAAGCGTGCCAACGAAGAGGGTCGCTGCATTGTGTCCGTCACGGTCGCCGTTGACGGGAAAATAACGGGTGAGTCCATTCAGACGAGCTCGGGCTTTCCGCGCTTGGATGAAGCATGTTTGAAGGGCGTGCACGGACAACGTTTGGTACCGGCCACGGAAAATGGCAAGCCGGTGGAAAAGACCGTATCCCTTCCGATTGTATGGAAGCTCACGGGCAAGTAGCGTTCGCGAATCAAAGCGGTTGATTTTCTAACTATTACATTATTAGCTTTTTAAGCAGAGGGAATCGGTCAATGCAAGAGACAGCTGTTGAAAACCCATATGGTCTTGGCGCTCTGATCGCGAACGGCGATATCATCGCCCGGTCCATCCTAGCCATCTTGTTGATCATGTCGCTGCTGACGTGGTTCATCATGATCACGAAGTTCTTCGACCAAGGCCGGCAACGGCGCCAGGCGATCCAGGCGGAGAAGGAATTCTGGTCGTCCGCGAGCTTGACCGACGCGCTGCAAAAACTGCAGGGCTCGTCGAATCCGTTTCGCGCGCTGGCCGAGACCGGTCGGCAAGCCTACGAGTATCACGAGACGAACAAGACGCGCTTGTCGGGCGCCATCGGCACCAGCGAGTGGATCACCGAATCGTTGCAGCGCACCGCGGACCAAGTCGTGAGCCGCATGCAGTCGGGCTTGCCGGTGTTGGCGTCGGTCGGCGCGACCGCCCCCTTCGTCGGACTGCTCGGCACCGTCATCGGCATCTACCACGCGTTGATCGCGATCGGCGTCGCCGGACAGGCGTCCATCGACAAGGTGGCCGGCCCGGTCGGCGAAGCCTTGATCATGACCGCCATCGGTCTGGCCGTCGCGGTGCCGGCGGTGTTGGGCTACAACATCCTACTGCGCCGCAATAAGGGCGTGCAGGAGATGGTGAGCCACTTCACTCATGAGTTGCACGCGTACTTGATCTCGGGCGCAAAGATGGGCTTGGGTATGGACAAGGCACCGCCGCCGGTGGGCAAGCCCGCAGTCTCACCCGCTCGCTAGGAACAGACCATGGCGATCAATGTCGGTGGTGATGAAGAAGCCGCTTCAATGTCGGACATCAATGTCACGCCGCTCGTGGACGTGATGTTGGTGCTCCTGATCATTTTTATCATAACCATTCGGGTCATCATCCAGCAGGTGCAGTTGGATCTGCCGAAGGCAACCAATTTGCCGACGCAGACCAAGCCGGAGAACATCACGATTGCCATCGATAAGCAGGGCGACATTTACTGGAATACCCGGCCGCTGTCGGGGCAGGATGAACTCAAGCAGAAGCTGCGCGAGATCGCGCGCATCGATCCACAGCCGGAAGTGCATATTCGCGGCGACGCGGCAGTCAGGTACCAGTTTGTGGGCCAGGTACTCGTGGCCACCCAGCAGATCGGCATCCGCAAAGTGGCGTTCATCACCACGCCCGATCATTTCGGTCCCGGAACGTAGGAGACAACGCACATGGCCATGAGTGTAGGCGGAGGCGGCGAGGGCCAATCGTACTCCGACATCAATATGACGCCGCTGATCGACGTCATGCTGGTGCTGTTGATCATTTTCATCAT
>CAYRAC010000832.1:416-2175 GCA_964422045.1 uncultured Steroidobacteraceae bacterium | reverse complement strand
CGCTCGGCTTTGTTGCTGCGTTGACGGTGACGGGCGTCGCGGTGGTCGCGGCGCGTCGCAGCATTTTGGTCGTGGTGATAATGCTCGCCGCCTCGGCCATCGGACTTGACTGGGCGGCGCATTTCGAACATCAAAGATCGCTTTGGATCATCGATAATGTGGTGCGCTTGGCGTTCGTTCTCCTGCTCGCAGTGATCGTCACGACTCAAGTATTTCGCCCCGGCAATGTCACGCATCATCGGGTACAAGGCGCGATTTGCGTGTACTTGCTCGCAGGCCTCGCCTGGTCGTATGCGTTCGATATTCTGTGGGTACTCGATCACAGCGCATTTCGCATGGCCGATATCACCGAGGCGATGCCGCGTTCGGGAATGCTGCGCTACTTCAGCTTCGTCACGCTGACGACCCTCGGCTATGGCGATATCCTGCCCGTAAGCCCCATTGCCCGGTCACTTGCGACCTCGGAAGCCCTATTTGGTCAGCTATACCCGGCGGTCATGATCGCGAGGCTCATTAGTTTGGAGATCTTGGGCCGCCAACGAATGAATCGATCACTGTAGGGAGGTAAACCGCCATGCGCGCTTTTAATCGGTCACTGGTCAGAGTTCTCTGCGTGCTTCTCTTCTTGGGTGGCGCGTCGGCATTTGGTGACGGGATGAGTATCACCATCAATAACAACACCACGAAAAACCTCATCGTGACGGTGTATGACTTAAATTCCAACCCCGCGCAACAGGTCGTGTCGAACGCGACCATCAACGGCTTTGCGTCGATTTCAGTCATGGTCAGCGCCGATGCATCCGGGCACGGGCATGTGTCGTGGACTGCGACCACGGTCGATAAGGACATGCGCATGTGCGGCCACCATGACAAGCCACAATTGAACGACGGCGATACGGTCCACGTCTATGCCAATTCGCAATGCGCAGCGAACTGACAGCGCGCCGATGGGTGAGGGCTGCGCGGCGTCGAGCGTGACTTAGCCTGGACGAGCGCAGGGCCCCAGGCCATACTCAAATCTGGGGTTGACACCGACGGACGCGATTGTGACGACATGGAAGACGAGGCGGTTGCTCCTGATCGCAGTGGCTTTGAATTTTTGTGCCTTGTCGGCCCAGGCCGAGGATTGGCTGCCGATTCCGCCCGAGCAGTTGCAAATGGTGAGCGAGCCGCACGCGCCCAAGGCGCCGGCGATTTATCTGTATCGGCAGATCGATCGCGACGATAGCGAGCACGTCGAGAGCGTGTACGTGCGGCTCAAGATTTTGACCGACGAGGGTCGCTCTCACGCCAACGTGTCGATTGCCTATGACACCAACCGCGAGAGTGTGGGCGAGATTCACGCCCGCACTGTCCGTCCCGACGGCTCGGTCGCTAATTTCGACGGCACCGTCTACCAGACGGCGACGCTCGAGGCGCGCGACGTGCGGGTCATGAGCAAGACCTTCACGCTCCCCGAAGTCCAGGCCGGCAGCATCATCGAATATCGCTACAAACATCGATTCGCCCAGGGTCTCGTGTTCGATTCGCACTGGATCTTGAGCGCCGACCTTTACACAAAATCGGCACAGTTTTCACTCATCCCCTACCGCGGCTACACATTGCGCACCAGCACGCCTGCGGGATTGCCGCCTGGAACAGAGCAGCCGAGATTGGACCACGGCATTTTTCGCTTGGCCGTGCATGACATTCCGGCCTTCGTCAGCGAAGAGTACATGCAGCCCGACGAAGAGCTGCAGATGCGCGTCGATTTCGTCTA
>CAYRAC010000832.1:0-406 GCA_964422045.1 uncultured Steroidobacteraceae bacterium | reverse complement strand
CTATTTGAGCGACGCGGTGGCCGACAAGGATCCCGCGTCGTTTTGGAAGCGTAAGGGCCAGGAAAGTTTTCGGTCGGTGGAGCGGTATCTGGACATGCGCCGCGCGATGCAGGATGCGCTCGCCAAGACCGTCTCGCCCGGTGACTCGCCTGAGGACAAGCTCCGCAAGCTCTATGCACGTTGCCAAGAGATCCGCAATCTCTCCTTTGAACGCGCCAGGAGCGCGCAGGAAGTCGAGCGGGAAGGTTCGGCGGACAATCACGATGTCGCCGATGTTTGGAAAAACGGCTACGGTAGTCGGCATCAGATTACTTGGTTGTTCGTTGCCCTGGCCCGCGCTGCAGGATTCGAGGCAGACCCGGTCCTGGTGGCGACACGGTCGAAGTATTTCTTCAACCCTAACATG
>CAYRAC010000831.1:0-2181 GCA_964422045.1 uncultured Steroidobacteraceae bacterium | reverse complement strand
TTTCGGGTCAAAAAGAATTTGACAGAAATTAATCACAAAGTTAGCGTGACTGCCAAGTGGTTTCGGCGTGTAATTGCCGCTGTGTTTGCGGTGAAATGCGCGGCGGCCGCAAAACCCCACATAAACAGGAACTTGGCGGGAGGCGGCTATGCAGGACGCGATTGTCGGCGGATGGGCGCAGGAATCACCGGTGGCGCCCCACACACTGAGGTCGCTGCGCGAGTTGAATCAGCGATTCTTGGATTTGGCCGCGGGACGGACAGATTGGTCCGCCATGCAGTTGGCGCCGCTGACGGCAATGCAGCGCGCGGCCGCCGCCGCCTGCCCTTACGCGTTGTTCGACCTGCGCTTTGCCGACGAGATTCACTGGCAGGCGTGTTTGCAGAATTGCGCTTCCTGGCAGGTGCAAGATGAATTCACTGCCGACGATGCCACGGTCTGCTTCGTGCGTCTGGCGCTGTTTTTCGCGTGGCATGTAGCCTCCAGCGCGGGCGTGGCGGCTCAGTTGCTGTTGGGCATGAATCTGAACACCGCCGCCGCATTCCGCCGTACACCCTTGAACCGCCTGCCCGCATTGGTGGCGAGCGAGACCGCCCACTTGTCGGCACGCTGGAGCGGATGCAAGGCCTACTGGCGCGCCCTCGTTGCCGCGGCGTCGCGTACCGACCCGGCGGCGTTGCGGCGCGTACAGCTTTATGGGCTGCAGCTTGCGGCCGCGTCGCGCCTGGAGGAACCTTGACGCCGCAGCAACGCGATTGGCGTTGCGGCAAGGGCCTCGCGAGGTTTAACCTAAGCGGTTCCTATGCAAGCCTTAGTCCTTCGTCAGCTCACCAAGACCTACAAGAACGGCATCAAGGCGCTCAAGGCCATCGACCTCACCGTTGAAGAGGGCGATTTCTTCGCCCTGCTCGGTCCGAACGGCGCCGGCAAGACCACCGCGATTGGCATCGTCACATCGCTGGTCAACAAGACCAGCGGCACGGTCGAGGTGTTCGGTCACGACATCGATCGAGAGCTCGAAGTCGCCAAGTCCTGCATCGGCCTGGTGCCGCAGGAAATCAATTTCAATCAGTTCGAGACCTGTTTCACCATTGTCGTCAATCAAGCGGGGTTCTACGGGATACCGCGGCCGCTCGCGAAGCAACGCGCCGAGAAGTATCTCAAGCAGCTGCAATTGTGGGAGCGGCGCAATTCGATCGCGCGTTCCCTGTCCGGCGGCATGAAGCGGCGCCTGATGATTGCGCGCGCCCTCATGCACGAGCCGAGATTGCTGATCCTGGACGAACCGACCGCAGGCGTCGACATTGAAATCCGCCGCTCCATGTGGGAATTTCTGCGCAACATCAACGATGCGGGAACGACCATCATCCTCACGACGCACTATCTCGAAGAGGCGGAAAATCTTTGCCGCAACGTGGCGATCATCGAGGGCGGCAACATCATCGAGCGCGATAGCATGGCCAACGTGTTGCGCAAACTGCAGACCGAAGTATTCGTCTTCAATCTGCGCGAGGCGCGCAGCACGCCGCCCACCTTGCCCGGGTTCGCCGTCACGCTCGCGGATGAGCACACGCTGGAAGTGGAGATGTCGAAATCGCAGACTCTCAATGAGATATTCGCACAGCTGTCGGCGCAAGGAATCGCGGTCAACAGCATGCGCAACAAGGTGAACCGGCTCGAAGAATTATTTATTCGCCTGGTCGATACCA
Organism: uncultured Steroidobacteraceae bacterium; assembly: GCA_964422045.1. Taxonomy (GTDB): domain Bacteria; phylum Pseudomonadota; class Gammaproteobacteria; order Steroidobacterales; family Steroidobacteraceae; genus Bog-1198. The sequence goes on along the minus strand of CAYRAC010000831.1, from coordinate 472 downwards.
GCGTCTCCGCCGGCCGCGCAAAAATCGCCGCCTCGCCATGAACGTACCTGCGTCGCGCGCCCGAACCGAGTGGATCGGTTTCAAGACCATCATCATTCGCGAGTTCAGCCGCATAGTGCGCATCTGGGGACAGACGATCGTGCCGCCGGCGGTGACCGCGACGCTGTACTTCATCATATTCGGCAGCCTGATCGGCCGCCGCGTCGGCCAAGTCGGCGGCTTCGACTACATGCAGTTCATCGCACCCGGTCTCATCATGATGACCGTCATCACCAATTCCTACGGCAATGTCGTATCCTCGTTCTTCGGGGCGAAATTCGGCAAGCACTTGGAGGAACTGCTGGTCTCACCGCTGCCCAACTGGCTGATCGTTGCGGGCTACATGGGCGGAGGCATACTGCGCGGCGTGCTGGTGGGATCCGTGGTGACCATCGTTTCGCTGTTCTTTACGCGGATCGCCGTGACGCATGTG
>CAYRAC010000830.1:0-2184 GCA_964422045.1 uncultured Steroidobacteraceae bacterium | reverse complement strand
GTGACGTTGTGGGGTTCCGCCTGTCCGATCGAGTCGTGGATACAACAGGGGTGTTGCGTACGTGCTTTTTGCGCTCGGACCATGAACATCACAGCCTGGCCATCTTTCAAGCCGACAGCAATCGGCTCGACCACCATTGCTATGAATCGCCCGATTGGAACTCGATTCGCGATTGGGGTGACCACTTCGCGTCCATGCACCTGCCGCTTGAGTGGGGTCCGGGCCGCCACGGACCCGGCAACAATTTATTCGTCTTCGTGCACGATCCGGAAGGCAACTGGGTGGAAATATCGGCCGAACTCGAGCGCGTGGCTCCTGATCGCCCGATCGGCGCGTGGCCGCATGAGGAGCGAACGCTCAACAGCTGGGGTCGGGGCGTTTTGCGAAGCTAAAGCAATAGCACTAGCGACGGGTCGTTTTCCTGTGCGGCTTGGCCTTACTTTTTGACTTCGTTGCCGATTTCCGTTTCGTGACTGCAGCAACCGGGGAGTTAGCCTTGGCGGCGTCCTGCATCGCGCGCTCAATCTCGCGGGCGGCGGACATGACCATGGGCGCCAATCGATTGACTGTTCGCTCGTCTGCATTGTTGGATTCGAGCACAAAGCTCAGGCTGCCGATCGCATTGCGCTCTCCGCTCAGCACCGGCGCCGCTATGCCAAATCTCCCGCGGTCGACTTCGCTGTTGGCCAGCACATGGCCGGCGACCCGCAGTCGGCGTAGTTTCGCCAAGAACTCCTTCCAATCGGAACCCAATTCTGCCCCCTGAATTTCCCGGGCGCGGCTATTATAAAGGCGCTTCAATACACGTCGCGGCATGAATGCGAGAATGGCCTTGGATGTGGCACCCCGCAACAAGGGCCGTGGGCGCCCGCGTTCGTAACTCACGGGCGCCTGCGGACCACTGACGACCTGATGCACGCACAGGACCGAGTCGCGAAAGGCGCGGCATAGCAGGACCGTCGAGCCCTCCGGAGCGAAACCGATGAGATAGTCCATGACCGGCCTGGCCGCGAGGACCAGCGGATCGGTCAGCTGGATTTGCCGATCCAGCTGGATGATGGCCGGACCGAGGACGTAACGACCCGGAGTCACCGCATCGACCAGGCCCGCATTGGCGAGCCGTCCGATCAGCCGGTACGCGCTGCTGACCGCGACACCGATCTTTGGCGCAATCTGCTCAACGGTCCAGACGGGTCGTTCCATGGAGAAAAGCCCGAGAAGCTGAAAGGCTCTATCAGTCATGCTTTATTCTGATCCCAATCCGCGTACATGCCATGTCGCATTCTGAAGCCCACGCGGCGGCGGCCGCAATAGGCACACATCCCGATGTTCGGCCGGCTCGCCTAGCCGGCGAAGCGTTGGAACAATCGAGTTATAGCCGCACCGATCCCATCCGGCCCGCTGCAAGTCCCGGAAGCGGCCACATAGCGATCGGGCCTTACCAGCAAAATGCGTCCACGATACCGATCGAAATCGAGATGCGGCGTATCGAGGCCTGCAACCTGCACCGATGGTGTGCCGGGATCGGCCAATGAACGAATGGCGACGCAGGCTGGGGCGAGTTCAGTGAGTTCTGGCGTCGCGGCAGCATTTGCGACCGCGGCGGCAGCGACTTGGATACCCACGAGGGCGAATCCGTTTCCCAAAAGCCCATCGAGCAGCACGGTAGCACCATCGCTTGTCGCGACCATGGGCTGGGGCAGCATGCGCCCGACCAGAGTTCGCCGCTTGCCGAAACCGTCGGGATACATGAAACCGGCATCGAATTTTGGCTTCGGCTTGTACTTCATTTCGCCAAAAAAACGCTTGGCAGCTGGCCACAGTCCGATGGCCATAAAGGTGCGTTGGACAAGGAACCCGTGCAATCGGGTCTTGGGCCCCATGATCCTTCCCATGCGCAGCGCGAGCCGAACCATCTGCCAAACATGGTCGCGCCGTTCTTCCTCGTAGGTGGCAAGCAGCAAGTGCGATGCGCGCCCCGCCGTCACCAGGGATAGCTTCCAAGCGAGATTGAAGCTGTCGCGCAGACCGCTGTTCATCCCCTGGCCTGCAAACGGCGGCGTCAGATGCGCGGCGTCTCCGGCCAACAGCACGCGCCCCGCGGACCACCGAGGGGCAACCCGTGCATGGAAGGTATAAACAACCTTGCGGACCAGTACGCTATTGGAATGTGCGCCGTGTTTT
>CAYRAC010000829.1:0-2185 GCA_964422045.1 uncultured Steroidobacteraceae bacterium | reverse complement strand
GTACTGGTGAGCTACAGCACGAAGGCGCTGGGCTTCTTCTAGAGGGGACCGAGCACATGCACAAGAATCTGTATCCCGTTCCGCAAGCATTTGCGGCGTCCGCTCGAATAAAACCGGACGACTACGCGCGAATGTATGCCGAGTCCGTCGAGGACCCAGAGCGCTTTTGGGGAAAGGTCGGCCGTCGCCTCGAATGGATCAAGGAGTATTCGCGGGTCAAGGATTCGAGTTATGCGCCGGACAATTGCCATATCCGATGGTTCGACGACGGGCAACTCAATGTCTCGAGTAATTGTCTGGATCGTCACCTTGAGTCGCGCGGCAATAAAACCGCGATCATCTGGGAGGGGGATGACCCGCAGCAATCGGAGCGCATCTCCTACCGTGAGCTTTACGAGCGAGTTTGTCAGTGTGCGAATGCGTTGAAATCGCTCGGAGTGGAGCGCGGTGATCGCGTCACGATATACCTGCCGATGATTCCGGAAATGGCCGTCGCCATGCTTGCCTGCGCCCGGATCGGCGCCATTCACTCCGTCGTTTTTGCCGGATTTTCATCCGAGGCATTGGCCAGTCGAATCGTGGATTGCGATTCGCGGGTGGTGATTACAGCAGATGAAGGCGTGCGCGGCGGCAAGCGCGTTCCGCTCAAGAAGAACGTCGACGGTGCGTTGAGTATCAAAGGCACCGAGTGCGTCAAGCATGTGCTGGTCGTGCGCCGTACCGGCACGCCCGTATCGATGTACGTGACCCGCGATTGCTGGTACCACGACATCGTGACGCCGCAGGCGAAAACCTGTGCCGCCGCCGCAATGGATGCGGAGGACCCGTTGTTCATCCTGTACACCTCAGGATCCACCGGTCTGCCCAAGGGCGTGCTGCACAGCAGCGGTGGATACCTCGTCTACGCGGCGTTCACCCATGAGACCGTCTTTGACCTGCGAGAGGAGGATGTGTACTGGGCGACCGCGGACATTGGTTGGGTCACGGGACACAGCTACATCGTCTATGGTCCTCTCGCCAACGGCGCGACCACGGTCATGTTCGAGGGCGTGCCGAACTATCCTGACTCGGGCCGATTCTGGCAGGTCGTCGACAAGCATCAGGTCAGCATTTTCTATTCCTCCCCGACGGCAATACGCTCGCTGATGCGAGAAGGTGAACAGCCGGTAAAAGCCTGGTCTCGCAAGTCGTTGCGCCTGCTCGGCTCGGTGGGAGAGCCGATCAACCCGGAGGCATGGGAGTGGTACAGCCGCGTGGTGGGCGATGATCGATGCCCGATCGTGGACACCTGGTGGCAGACGGAAACGGGCGGGATTCTTATTTCTCCACTGCCGGGCGCGACCGCTCTTAAACCGGGTTCCGCGACTGTCCCGTACTTCGGCGTAAAGCCCGCGATCGTCGATAACGAGGGCCACATCTTGGAGGGCGCCTGCGAGGGCAATCTGGTGCTGCTCGACAGTTGGCCGGGTCAGATGCGCACGGTCTATGGCGATCATCAACGCTTCGTCGATACCTACTTCAAGACGTTTAGCGGCATGTATTTTACCGGCGACGGGGCGCGTCGCGATGCCGACGGTTACTATTGGATCACCGGGCGCGTCGATGATGTCATCAATGTGGCCGGCCACCGTTTGGGTACTGCGGAGATTGAAAGCGCCCTCGTGGCCCATGCCGACGTCGCAGAGGCGGCCGTGGTGGGATTTCCTCACGACATCAAAGGTCAGGGCATCTACGTGTACGTCACGTTGATCGCCGGAGTCGAGCCGAGCGAACCCCTGCGGGTTGAGCTGCGCAATTGGGTGCGGCAGGAGATCGGACCCATTGCAACACCCGATGCCATTCAATGGGCGCCGGGACTGCCGAAAACGCGCTCCGGCAAGATCATGCGTCGAATCCTCCGCAAAATCGCCGCAGACGAGCAGGACCAATTGGGGGACATATCGACACTGGCCGACCCCAGCGTGGTCGAGCAACTCGTGAGCGAACATGCACGAGCGCGGGGCAGCGGCAACGGCGCAACCAAGTCTGCGCAATGAACAGGCAATCCGCGGTCACAGTTTCGGCCGCCCGGTACTAGACGGGTTTGTTACGGAGCACTCTGGCAATCGCCGCGATGGTATTCCAGTTGCGCGTGGTCACGGGGACACCGTACAGCCGGTCGAGCGCACCGAGGAGTCCGATGACC
>CAYRAC010000828.1:0-2194 GCA_964422045.1 uncultured Steroidobacteraceae bacterium | reverse complement strand
GCGTGTTTGCACACTTCGAAAGGAGGGTGTCCGGGCGCCGCAAGTCTGAAATTATAAGGGTGTGGCCATGCCCCCCCAATGATATCCCGACCATCCGCATTCTCGGGCCTCGCGTTGTGCGCGTCGCAGTCGTCGTGTTTCCGTGCAAAGGAACAACTTTTGGCTTCTTGTTAACGAGTAGACTCTTCAAGTGTTTAGTCCTGCGATCTGGAGCGGCTGATGCCGCCGTTCTCCGGCTTTCCGCCGAAGGTTGACCCTAAATCCCCGTTTTTCGCGCGGCCGGCAGTCGCCTGTTGTCGCCGGGGTCGCCCGACTTTTTCACGTTCGATTCACAACCAAGGCGCAATCTATTATGGAAACAGCTCTACTTATCCAAGCCGCAGCCAGCATTGCCGGCGCGATGGCAGCTACTCAGTACGGCAAGTTCGGCGGGATGGAAGCACACAGACTGACGGAAGTTGCGGTAATTGCCGTGAAGATCGCAAAGGCGATCGAACTCGAAGCGATCAAGCAGGTGTAGTCGGAGGCGTCCTTAAGCGGCGATCCGGCTATCGGACGGAGCGCGGCCACGGTCACCGTGCAGCGTCGTAATCAAACGCCGCGACTGCAAGCTACAATGATGCCGCCGGCCGAGGGTGGCGGATCGGTCCGGCGTAACCGCCGTGACGGCATCTGGATCATTTCGCCAAGGATAATCCGTTTAAAAACAGACCGTTACAAGAATCTAATCGGCTAGTATCTGGGTTCGTGACGAAAACTGACGACAAGGTTATTTATGCCCGCGTTCAACACCATCGATGAAATCCTCGAGGACCTACGCCGCGGCAAGATGGCGGTCATCATGGATGACGAGGATCGCGAAAATGAAGGCGATCTGTTGATGGCCGCCGACGCCGTGCGAGCGCAGGACGTGAATTTCATGGCGCGCTATGGCCGCGGCCTGATCTGCCTGACCTTGACGCGCGAGCGCTGCCGGCAGCTGCGCCTGCCGCTCATGGTCAGCGAGAGCGATACCGACGGCCCGCATCGGACCAACTTCACGTTGTCGATCGAGGCCGCGGAAGGGGTCACGACGGGGATCTCTGCACATGATCGCGCGCATACCGTCAAGACAGCCGTCAGTCCCAATGCCAGTCCCGAGGACTTGCGCCAGCCGGGGCATGTGTTTCCGCTGATGGCGCAACCGGGCGGCGTGTTGACGCGCGCCGGTCACACCGAAGCCGGTTGCGACCTGGCGCGTTTGGCAGGATTCTCGCCGGCAGCGGTCATCGTCGAGATTCTAAATGACGACGGCACCATGGCGCGGCGGCCGGATCTGGAGCGATTCGCGAAAAAGCACGATCTGAAGATCGGCACCATCGCCGATTTGATTCGCTATCGACTCAAGAACGAACGCTCGGTCGAACGGATATACGAAGAGAGCGTCGAGACCGAGTACGGCAGCTTCAAACTCTACTGCTACGAGGACCACGTCAACCGCACCGTGCACGTCGCCCTGGTGAAGGGCGACTTGAATTCGACGCTGCCGCCGCTGGTGCGCGTGCACATCAACGAAACGCTGCGCGATGTCGTGGGTGTGCTCAACGAACGGCTTGGCTGGCCGTTGCGCGCGGCGATTCGCCGCGTTGCGAGCGAGCCCTCGGGCGTGGTCGTAATATTGCGGCCCGACGAGACGCCGCGTCATGTGATGGACAGCGTGCGCCTGCTGGACAGCAAGCGCCCGAACACGCGCCACGCCGGAGCCACGGTGGTGCGAACCTACGGGATCGGCGCGCAGATTCTCAAGGATCTCGGAATGAAGCGGATGCGCGTGTTGAGCGCCCCCAAACAGCTGCAGGGGCTCGCGGCCTACGATCTTGAGGTCACAAGCTACGTCGACGGCGGCGAATAACCGGGCCGAAGGCTATACTTCGCGCCACACTTCAAAGGAACGATTTGTGCCAACCGATCAGCCGAAGATAGTCGAAGGCGAATTGCAGGCGCGCGATTTGCGTTTCGCGCTGATCGCGGCGCGCTTCAACGAATTTGTGGTCGAACCGCTGGTGCGCGGCGCCCTCGATGCGTTGCGGCGCCATGGGGTGGGCGACAAACAAATAGAAATCGTGCGCGTACCGGGTGCGTTCGACATTCCGATCGTGGCCCGCAAGTTGGCGTTGTCGCGCCGCTATGAAGCGCTCATCGCCCTTGGCGCCGT
>CAYRAC010000827.1:0-2206 GCA_964422045.1 uncultured Steroidobacteraceae bacterium | reverse complement strand
TGGGCGTCGAGCTCGGGATCAAAGACCCGATGGCCGCGATCAACGATGCGACCGTGAAGGAGGTGCTGCGTCAAAACACCGACTGGGCCATTGCCAAGGGTATTTTCGGCGTGCCCACGTTCTTGGTGGGCGAGGAAATCTTTTGGGGTCACGATGCCTTTGAAATGCTGCTCGGGTACCTGCGTGACCCGGCCGCATTCGACGATCAACAGATGCGTGCGCTCGACTCCCTGCCTATCGGCGCGCGGCGCTCGGAGCCACCGCGCCAGTCTTGAGCAAGCCGAGCCGCAGCAGGCTCTCGGCGGTCGCGACGATCGCCTCTTCGTTCGAGCGCGGCGCCCAACCGAGGACGCGTCTGGCTTTGTCGCTGCTGGCGCTTTTCACCTTGCCGAGTTCGGGCAGCATTTGCTTCACCCCCGAGTCGCGGAGCGCCGCAAGGCGCACCAGCCAGTCGGGCAAAACCCGCGTCGGGACGCGTTGTGCAGCCTCTCCCAGCCGCGCCCGCAGGACCTGGGCGATTTCCTGAATGCTCAGGAAGCGGCCGGCGGCGCCTATGAAACGTTCGCCGCGCGCGGCTTGCGAAGTCATGGCGCGCAGGTGCAGGTCCGCCAGGTCGCGCACGTCGACGACCCCGAAGGTGAGGCGCGGGACGCCCGGCATGCCCTCGAGCAATCGCTTCACGAGTTGCGTGGACGTGGAGTTGTCCGCTCCGAGTACGGGCCCGAAGACCACGACCGGATTGATGACGGCGAGCTGTAGATCCTTGCCCTCGCGGGCGATAAATTCCCACGCGGCGCGCTCCGCCAGAGTCTTGGACTTGACGTAAGCGCTGACATTGCCGCTCAACTCCGACCAGTCCTCTTCGGTGAAGGGCCGAACGGGAAGGGTACCGTAGCCGATGGCGGCGAACGATGAGGTCACGACGACGCGCGCGACGCGGGCGTCCCGAGCCGCGCGCAACACGCGCAACGTCCCCTCGCGCGCAGGGATGATCAGCTCATTCTCATGAGCAGGTGCGGTTGCGGGGAACGGCGAGGCAACATGCAGCACGAATGCGCAGCCCGCGACGGCCTCCGGCCAACCTGCGTCGGAGTTCAGATCGGCCGCAACGAAGGACAGCCCGTGTCCGGGCTCGGCGCCGCCTTCCTTGAGCATCGCGCGCACCTCGCTTTCGCGGGCGAGCGAACGCACACTGGTACGCACCCGATAGCCTGCATGCAACAGCTGCACGATGCAGTGTGCGCCGATGAAGCCCGAGCCGCCGGTCACCAGCACCAACTCGCTTTTCACCGCAGCTGACTATCCTTGCTGCCGCGCCGGTTATAGCCGCTGAAGCGCGCCGCATCTTGATCGTGGGTCTCTTGACAGGACAGGCACAACCGCACGCCGGCGATGGCGGCGCGACGCGCCTGTGGAATCTCCGCTGCGCACTCGGCGCAATTCTTGAGACTCGCTCCCTGGGGCAGACTACTCTGCGCACGCTTGACCGCATCCTTGACGGTCGCGTCGATCTGCTCTTGTACCGCGCCTTCTTTTGCCCAACCTGTGGCCATGCCCATCTCCTCGAGCGATGCCGCCCATCCCTATCATTAGAGCTGATCGGCCAAATTACAAGCCAAAGCTGCTAGGCAGCGCGTGGGCGGTCATCGCGGGCGAGGATCCACAAGGCGCCCGGCAAGGCGGTGAAGTCGGCCAACAGCGCGAGGACGAAGGCGGACGCCGAGACGATGCCGAATTCGCGCATCGGTGGCAGGTCCGAGAGCGCAAGCGCCAAAAAGCCGCTCGCGTTGATGAGCGTCGCGAACAGAATCGGGCGTCCCGCGACCAGCATCGCATGCTGCAACGCGCCGGCGGTGGTACCGGTCGAGTGGCCTTCCTGAAAGTGGTAGAAAAAATGAATCTGGTCGTTTTCGGTGGCGCCGAGCACCGTCGAGCCGATGAGGATGGTCGCGATGTTGAGCGAAATAGCAGCCAGCCGCATCACCAAGAAGACGCAGAGGATGGCAAACAGCGAGGGGATCATGGTCATCAATCGCGCCGAGGGGCTGCGAAACACCAACAGGAATGCCATAAAAATGACACTCGCCGTGAGCGCAAAACTTTGCGTCAGCGTCGGCAGCAGGCGCTGCGTGATCTCCGTGCCGAGCACCCCCTTGCCGACGACGCTGCCGCGCACCGCGCGAAGTGCCGGCTGCGCTGCCTGGGC
>CAYRAC010000826.1:0-2207 GCA_964422045.1 uncultured Steroidobacteraceae bacterium | reverse complement strand
TTTCACTGGGAACTCGTCAACCGCCGCGGCATTCAGATCGTGTTTGCGATCGATACCTCGCGCAGCATGTCGACGCCCGATGTGAAACCCGACCGACTGACGCGCGCCAAGCTCGCCATCGACGATTTCACCAACCAGCTCGACGGCGACGGCATCGGCCTGGTCGCATTCGCGGGCGACGCATTCTTGGTCTGCCCCATCACGCTCGACTACGGCGCGTTTCACGAGTCGCTGAATGCCATCGACACCGGGACGATACCGCGCGGCGGGACCAATATCACGAGCGCGATTCACGAAGCGCAAGCCGCGCTGCGGCGCCGTCCGAACAGCGACAAGGTCCTGATTCTCGTCACCGACGGCGAGGACTTGGAAGGCGATGCACTCAGCGCCGCGCAAAACGCCGCGCACCAGGGATTGAAGATCTACACCGTCGGCGTCGGCACGCCGCAAGGCGACCTCATCCCGCTGGCGAGTTCCGGCGGCGGTTTCGTCAAGGACGACTCCGGCGCCTTTGTCAGGTCACGGCTCGACGAACCCGCGCTCACCGCCATCGCGTCGGCCACCGGCGGCCTGTATACGCCGCTCGGTGCACAAGGACAGGGATTCGAATATCTGTACACGCGCGCACTTGCCCCGATGCTCAAGCACGATCTCGCGTCGCGGCAGCAGCGCGTCTACAACCAGCGCTACCAGTGGCCGCTCGGCGCATCGCTGGCGCTGTTGATCTTGAGTCTGCTGGTCGGGAATCGGCGCCGTTCACGCGCGATCGCGCGTTCTGCCGCAAACGGCGCGCGTGAGTCGGCGCGCGCCAAGCCCGCGGCGCGACCTGTCACCGCGGCCGCCGTTGCCGCGATGGTCGTCACGTCGTGGTTGATGCCCGCCGCAGCGCGCGCCTCGCCTGCGAGCGCCGAAGAGGCCTACAAGAAAGGCGACTTCGCCACCGCCGCAAAGGAATATGCCGCGGCTGCGCAGCGCGACCCGAAAACGCCGATTCTCGCATTCAACGCCGGAGCGGCGGCGTACAAAGCGGGACAGTTCCCGCAGGCGGCCACCGCTTTTCAACAATCCATCAGCCGTGTCCCGTCCGGAGATTCCGCGCGACTGGCACAGCAGGAGGACGCTTACTACAACCTCGGCAATACGCTGTACCGCACCGGTCAACAAACCGAAACCAGTTCACCCGAGAAAACCATCGAGACCTGGACGCAAGCGGTAAAGGCCTACGACACCGCGCTGCAATTGCGCCACGACGACGCCGACAGCAAATTCAATCGCGACTACGTGCAGCGCAAGATCGACGAACTGAAGAAAAATCCGCCGCAAAATCAACCGCAGAATTCGCCGCAAAAGAAACAGGATCCCTCGCAGAAGCCAAATCCCAATTCGGGGCAGCAGCCGAATTCCGGTACGCCGCCGAACGGTCAACCTCCGCCGCAACAGCCGCCCCCGGGGCAACCACCGCCGGGGCAACAGCCCCCGCCGTCGGCGGGTCAGCCACCGCCGCAACAACCGCAGCAGCCACCGCAACAGCCGCCGGGCCAACAGCCCCCGCCGCAGCAACCACCGCCCGGTGCCGGACAGCCCAAGCCCGCGCCCGGCGATCAAGCGCCACCGGATCCGGCGAAGGGCGGCGGGGGCCAAGGCGAGGAGCAGCAAGTGCCGGGACAAATGACCCCGGAAGAGGCGCGCGAATTGCTCGATTCGCAGAAAGGCGACGAGCGCCATGCGCTCGGTCTGCCGTATGCGCGCCGTGAACCTGATTCGAATCCCGACAAGCCCTTCAAAGATTGGTAGCCGATGGGCAGGCGCGTGCAACACAAGATTTGGATGCTGGCGGCCGTCGGATGGCTGATAGGCGCTCACGCGTCGAACTCCGTCGGTGCCGCCGCCGCCGACTCTTCGGTGGATGCGAGCATCGAACCGCCGCAGATCACGCTCGGCGAGTCGGCGCGTCTGACCTATACGACGTCCGGACGCGGCACCTTGTCCGTGCCGCTGCCGGTGGTCTCGGGCTTGGAATTTCGTGTTGTCGGCCAATCGAGCCGCTTCGAGTTCGTCAATGGTGTGTCGATTTCATCGACCTCGACCATCATCCGCGTCACTCCGCAAGAGGCCGGCGTGTTCACCATTCCAGGCCCCACGCCCAAATCGCCGCCACTCGTGCTGCGCGTCAATCCGAGCAACGGCGCAGGACCCTCTCTATCGAA
>CAYRAC010000825.1:0-2208 GCA_964422045.1 uncultured Steroidobacteraceae bacterium | reverse complement strand
AGCGTTGAAATCCGAGCAGTTTCTCGCCGCTCTTGGCAGCAAGCGAAAAATCCTTGATCTCGAGTTGCAAAAGAAACGGATTGAGGTGAATCTCGCCGATCTTCGGTGTCACCCCCAACGTTTTGGGAATATCCTCCATCATGGTGGAGCGGATCAGCCGCGGCGCGAGCACGAAACCGGCAAGCGCATATAGTCCGATCAAAAGCGCGACCACCGCCGCAATGCGCAAGGATTTTGTTTTTGTAAACTGCACTCTACATCCCGAGGTGACGCCATCCCTAGGACTTTAGTCTAGCAAAATAATCCGTTAGGGAAACTCTGCACAGGTTGTGTTGACTGAAGGATACTGTGTGCGGAAGGCAGTAGCCTTCAGTAGAGAGGAGCAGGTCTGATGAAGCAGACGACCTTTGCGTCGGCAGCGTGGGAGAAGAAGGGCAAAGTCACGCGACGGGAGCGCTTTTTGGGCGAGATGGATCAGGTGATCCCTTGGGCTCAAATTCAGGCGCTGATCAAGCCCCACTATCCGAAGCCCGGTAATGGCACCCAACCGATGCCGATGGAGCGGATGTTGCGCATTTACTTTATGCAGCAATGATCCAGCCATGGAAGATACGCTTTACGACTCGGAGTCGATGCGCCGCTTCGCGGGGATCGAACTGCTGGAGGATGCGGTGCCCGATGAGTCCACCATCCTGCGCTTTCGCCACCTGCTTGAGCAGCACCGGCTGAGCGAGCAGATCTTTGCCCTGGTGAGGGGACTTCTTGAAGCCAAGCGGTTGCTGCTCAAGAGCGGAACGATCGTGGATGCGACGATTATCGATGCTCCGCCCTCGACGAAGAACGAAGGCAAGACGCGCGATCCGGAGATGAAATCGGGCAGAAAGAACATGCGAGAGTGGCGCTTCGGAATGAAGGCGCATGTGGGCACGGATCGACGCGGTATCGTGCACACCCTGGTGACCACAGCGGCTAATGCGTCGGACATCAGCCAGATGCCGCACCTGCTGCACGGTGCCGAGCGGGAGGTCTATGGAGACCAGGCCTACTGGAGCGAGGCGCATCGGCAGGCGGCGCGTTCTAGCGGGATCTACCGCATCAACCGCCGAGGCAACCGTGGCCACAAGCTGACCCGCACCGAACGGGCCATCAACCGTATTCGATCGGCCACTCGGGCTCGCGCCGAGCACGCCTTTCACGTGGTGAAGAATCTCTGGGGTTTCACCAAGGTGCGCTACCTACACCCAATGGGGCCTGCACTCGCCACCGCCTGTGCAGAGTTTCCCTAGCGCTTATTACGCTGAATCAGCCGCTTGCGCTTGCGTATCTGGCGCGGCGTCAGCGGATTGCGCTTGCCGGCATAGGGATTCTCATCGCCACGGAACGCGATGCGCACCGGCGTGCCCATCAAATCGAAAGCCTTGCGATACACGTTCACGAGATAGCGGCGGTAGGCGTCCGGCACGTGGTCGGTTTGATTGCCGTGAATCACGATCACGGGCGGATTGCGGCCGCCTTGATGCGCGTAGCGTAGCTTGATGCGTCGTCCGCTGACCAACGGCGGCTGATGACTTTCGATGGCTGCCTCGAGTACCCGCGTCAATTCCGGGGTGCTCATGTCACGCGTGGCGGCGGCATACACCTCCCGCACCGCCGCGAACAGTTCGCCGACGCCGCTGCCATGACGTGCCGAAATAAAATGCAACGGTGCGAAATCGGCGAATTGCAGGCGCTGCGTGATCTGCTGGCGGATCAAGTCGCGTTGTTCCGTCGGAATGTTGTCCCATTTGTTGACGGCCAGCACGAGGGCCCGCCCCTGATCGATGACGGTCCCCAGCAGGCTTGCATCCTGTTCGGCAACGCTGTCGTGGGCGTCCATCACTACCACGACGACGTTGGCGGTCTCGATCGCCTGCAGAGTCTTGATGACGCTGAATTTTTCAACCACCTCTTCGACGCGCGAGCGGCGCCTCAGTCCGGCCGTGTCAATCAACGTATAGCGCTCGCCATCACGCTCGAACGGGACCAGCACGGCATCGCGGGTCGTGCCTGGCTGATCGAAGGCGACCATGCGGTTGTCGCCGAGCAGGCGGTTGATCAAGGTACTCTTGCCGACGTTCGGGCGGCCGATGACGGCCACTTTGATGCCCGTCGTTTCAGGACCGTCCCCGGGATCAGCCGTCAATCCGGCGAGTGCCGTCTCGAGCAGCG
>CAYRAC010000824.1:0-2208 GCA_964422045.1 uncultured Steroidobacteraceae bacterium | reverse complement strand
CAGCAATCGCAGAACGACTTGGACGATGTGCTGCGCAATTTCCAGCGGCGGCTGTCGGCGCTGTTCGGGCGGGGCGGGGCGGGTAGCGGCGGCGGCGGCGGACCGAGTTCGGCCAGCTTTGGCAAAGGATTGAGCAGCGTCCTGATTTTGATCTTCGCGGTGTGGATCGGCAGCGGCGTGTACCGCGTCGACGCACAGGAGCGCGCGGTGGTGCTGCGCTTCGGAAAATATTTGCAAACCACCGGGCCGGGCTACAACTGGCATCTGCCCTGGCCGATCGAATCCAAATCCATCGTCAACGTATCGCATCAATACAGCGTGGTCGACGACGCCAGCATGCTCACCGCCGACACCAATTTGGTGGAAGTCAAATCCGCGGTCCAATACATTCAGCCCGATGCGCTCAAGTTCCTGTTCAAAGTGCGCGACGTCGAAGATACGCTGACGCAGGTGAGCGAGAGCGCAATGCGCGAGGCGGTCGGCCAGGCATCGCTCGACAAAGCTCTGGCGTACGACGTGTCGATCACGGCGCGCGCTAAATTCCTGCTGCAGCGGACGCTCGATAGCTACGACATGGGAATTCAAATCCTGGGCGTCAAGCTCACCGGCGTGAACGTTCCCGAGGCGGTGCAGGACGCACAGCGCGACGCCATCAAGGCGGATAAGGACCGGCAGCGCTACCAGCAGGACGCGGAGACCTATCGCAACGACGTGCTGCCGCGGGCGCGCGGCGCCGCCGCCGAGGAGGTGCTCGACGCGGAAGCCTACCGCCTGCAGGTGCTGGCGCTGGCGCAGGGCGACACCTCGCGTTTCGATCAGGTGCTGACGCAGTACGAGCATGCACCCGCGGTCACGCGCGAGCGCATGTATCTCGAGGCCATGGAGAATGTGTACAAGAATTCGCGCAAGGTGATCGTCGACACCAAGAACGGCAACAGCATGATGTACTTGCCGCTCGACAAATTGATCGCACCCGGGCCGCAGTCGATTTCCATGCCGAACGACACGATGACGGTGCCGCCGGCGCGGATCCCCGAGATTCAAGTGGCTCCGCCCGAAGATCCCGCGCGCGCGCGTGGGGTGCGCTGATGCAAAACCGAATCCTCTACATCTTGTTGGCGCTGGTCGCCGTCATTCTGGTGGTCCGCGCCAGCGTCTTCACGGTGAGCGAAGGCCAGCTTGCCATCAAGTCGATCGGCGGCGAAATCGTCGACGCCAGCTTCGCCCCGGGTCTGCATTTCAGGATCCCCCTGGTCGAGGAAGTCAGCCGCTTCGACAAGCGCATCATCACCCAGCTGTATCGGCAGGAACTGTTCCTGACGCGCGAGCAGGAGCAGCTGAAGGTGGATTTCTACGTGAAATGGCGCATCAACAATTTGCGCCGCTACTACGAAGCCACCGGCGGCACCGAGGAGGTCGCCAATGACCGCCTCGGCGAGACCGTCAAGGACAGCATCAAGACCGTGGTGACCCAACGCACGCTGCAACAGGTGGTCACCGCGGAGCGCACGGAATTCACCGACTCCATGATGAAGAATGCCCGGCCGGCGGCCGAGCAGATGGGTGTCGATCTGGTCGATGTGCGCATTACCAAGATCGACCTGCCGCAGCAAGTTCAGGATTCGGTGTTCGAACGCATGCGCGCGACTTTCAAGGCGCAGGCGGCGAAGCTGCGTGCCGAAGGCGTCGAATCCTCCGAGCGCACCCGCGCGGACGCCAACAAGCAGCAGACGGAGATCCTCGCGGATGCGGCGCGCCAAGCAGATCAGATTCGCGGCGAGGGCGATGCCTCCGCCAGCGAGGTGTATGCCAAAGTTTATTCGAAGAACGCAGAGTTCTACAGTTTCTACCGCAGCATGCAGTCGTATCGCGAGGCGGTGGGAACCCAAGGCGACGTGCTGGTGATTGCCCCGGACAGCGCCTACTTCAAGTACTTCAACAAATCGCAGCCGCAGCCCCCGGCCCGATGATGGAGATCGGTTGGAGTGAGCTCGAGCGCTACCTGGGCGGTGCCTTTGCCCTGTACCTGGTGATCGAGGGCGTATTGCCGTTCGTCAACCCGGCCCTCGCGCAGCGTCTCATGGCAAAACTTGCGAGTGCCGAGCCCACGCAATTGCGCTGGGGTGGCCTCGTCAGCATGGTCGCGGGATTGGCGCTGCTGTGGATGGTGCGCAATGGGTAAGAACCTGGTCATCATCGGCTTGCAAT
>CAYRAC010000823.1:0-2209 GCA_964422045.1 uncultured Steroidobacteraceae bacterium | reverse complement strand
AAGATCCGCCGCGGCGCTGAGCGCCCAGAGTGCCAACTCGCCCACAAAATAGGGACCTGCCCCCCCAGACTGTTAAATCGGTTGTTAATATGTAAACAACAACGGATTGGAGCCGCGATAAGCGACGCATGCAGTTTTCACTCAAGCCGGGCAGCGCGGCCCTATGCGCCCTTCTGCTGGCCGGATGTGCGGCGTATTTTCCGTCGATCGGTCCAACGCGACACGGGATCGAGCATCAGGACGCCCAGCCGGTCCCGCCCGTACCGGTGATCGATGTCAACGAGGATGTGACTCGTCGGCTGGTGGCGCAGCGCTCCCGGTTATTGTTCTCCGAGGTGCTGACCAGCCGGCCGGATCAACTGTTACCCATGGGCAAGGGCGACTTTCTGACCGTGACCATCTGGGAAGCCGCACCGGCGACGCTGTTCGGGAGTATGCAGTTGGATCCTCGCGGCATTCCGGCGCCGGCGCTCGCCACCACCCTGCCCGAACAGCCCGTGGATGGCGAAGGCTGCATCACCGTCCCATTCGCCGGCCGCGTGCCGGCGGCCGGCAAGACGCTGCCCGACATCTCAGCGGAGATCAAACGGCGCCTCACGGGCAAGGCCAATCAGCCTGAGGTACTGGTGCTGCAGTCGAGGAATCTCTCCTCGTCGGTCACTGTGGTCGGCGAGGTCACCACCAGCACGCGCGTCCCGCTGACTGCCACTCACGAACGGTTGCTCGATGCGCTCGCGATCGCCGCCGGGGTTCGCCAACCCGTCAACAAGACCACCATCCAACTCACGCGCGGCGATGCCGTGCACTCGCTGCCGCTCGAAACCATCATCAAGGACCCGCGGCAGAATATCCCCTTGCAACCGGGCGACGTGGTTACCGCCCTGTACCAGCCGTTGAGTTTCACGGCGCTCGGCGCCACCGGCAAGAACGAAGAAATCAGCTTCGAGACCCAAGGGATCACGCTCGCACAAGCCTTGGCGCGCTCCGGCGGGCTGATCGATCAGCGCTCCAATCCGAAGGGCGTGTTCATCTTCCGCCTCGAGCCCAAGAGCCCGCAAACGCCTACCGAACCCACGCAGCTGTCAACCGCGGAAGGATTGGTGCCGGTCATTTACCGGGTCGATCTTCGCGATCCGCGCAGCCTTTTCTGGATTCAGAGTTTCCCCGTCAAGGATAAGGACGTGCTGTACGTCTCGAACGCGCCGGTGTGGGAACTGCAGAAATTCATGAACCTCCTGTTCACGCTGGCCTACCCCGTGCAGACGGGTCTGCAGCTGAAGTAGGTTTTCAATGGCATGGCTCAAACGCAATCTCGTACTCGTCCTGACGGTGATCGTGCCGACCGTCGCGGCGATTCTGTATTACGGCTTCGTGGCCTCGGACGTCTTCATTTCCGAATCCCGCTTCCTGGTGCGCAGCCCGCAGAAGCAGACCCAGGGCGGCATGTTCGGGCAGCTTCTGCAGGGCACAGGACTCTCCCACTCGCAGGACGATACCTACTCGATCCACGACTTCATTCTCTCGCGCGATGCGCTGAAGGAGCTCGACGGGCAAGTGTCGGTTCGCAAGGCCTTCACGAGCAGGGCCATCGATCCCATCAACCGCTTTCCCGGTTTGTCGTGGGACGACAGCTTCGAGGAGCTGTATCGCTACTACGGCAAACACGTCGGAGTCGACTACGACTCGACGTCGTCGATTAGCAAGCTGACGGTTCAAGCCTTCTCGGCCGCGGACGCATACAAGATCAACGATCGGCTCCTGCAAATGAGCGAACGGCTGGTCAACACGTTGAACGAGCGCAGCCGCCAAGATCTGATCCGCTTCGCCGAGGCCGAAGTTAAGCTCGCGACCGAAAAGGCCACGGCGGCGGGCGTAGCGCTGTTCGAATACCGCAGCAAGCACGCCGTGTTCGAACCCGACAAGCAAGCCGCGATCCAGCTCGGCAGCGTCGCCAAAATCCAGGAAGAACTGATCTCTACCGAAGCCCAGCTCGCGCAGCTACGCAAGCTCTCCCCCAGCAATCCCCAAATCGCCGGCATGGAAAGCCGCGCCGACACGCTGCGCGGCGCCATCGCGAGCGAAGCGGCGAAGGTGACGAGCGCCAACGGCTCATTCAGCGCCCGGGCGCCCGAATTCGAGCGACTCACCCTGGACTCGGTGTTCGCAGACAAGCAATTGGGTGTTGCCCTCGCCGACCTCGAGACCGCGC
>CAYRAC010000822.1:0-2216 GCA_964422045.1 uncultured Steroidobacteraceae bacterium | reverse complement strand
ATGGTGGTGTTGTCCACCACGCTGCGCACGCCGGGGGTTCCCCAGGCAGTATTGCGCGCCAATTCCCGCTCCGACCAGCTGTGGACCTTGCCCGTCAAGGTGACGTCGGTCCCTTGGACGCTGACCGAGATCTCTTGCGCATCCTGTCGGGCCCTTCGTTTCAACGCCGCCTCAATGTCCGATTTGACCACCGGCGCTGATACTTTCGTCTTAATTGTAATTTGATCGCTCACGCCACGGACGCCCATCAAATATCGGATGGCCTCCGCTGCAGCCTGCCGTTGGTACTGCCATTCGACTTCACCGGTCAAGGTTACCCAGCCTTTCTCGACTTTTATCTTGACCGCATTTTTTGTCAGGTAGGTGGTCCACTGCAATACATTCTCCGCTGACCGCGCGATGTCTGCATCGGTACGATTGTTCGTTCCTTCAATCTTCACATCCATCTCGACGGCGAGTGCTTGGACGCCGACAACGCGTTGCGTCGCACGCTCTGCGTGCCATTTCTCCGCGTACGTGTTCACATGACCGGCCAAGGTAACGATGCCGTCTTTGACCTCCACGCCAATCTGGGCAGCATTGATCGAAGGTTCCCACTTCAATTCCGCGAGAACGTCCTGCTGCAACTGTGTATCTGATTTTTTCACTCTTAAACTCCATCTGTACTCATCGGAGAGCGAGCCTGCGCCGCGAATCGGGTCCCGTCTGTGCGTCAGCGTGCATAGCGGCCTCATGGCCACGGCTGCCGTGAGCGCTGCACCCGTATGCCGCTGTTTGTATTGCACTTCCACCCTGACGAGGGCCAAGTACCGCCGACAAATCGAGAAGATCGACCGCCATGAGGCGCTATCCATTCGGAGCAATTTCGCGGCGTCAGGCGTCTTGCGTGGTGGAAACCCTGAGAAGGTTGCTTTTCTGTCCGTGCAGCGTCGCTGCCTGATCCGCGCGAGGACGCTGCTTCGATCAAGCCTGACTCAGATGAGGATACCCTGCGGCGCCTGGCCGGCGATGCTCAGTTCGTGCGGCACCTTATATCCCAACTGGCGACGCCCCTGTTCAGCGCGGGCAATCGACTCTAGGTCTGGCGGAGCGCTTCGGTGCTCAAGCGGCAGGCAGAAGATACCGACTGGCTCGGTTCGTCCCCGCACGAACACCTTTGAGAGCGCCGCGATCGAGAATGCGGATCCTTCATCGCCGAGGGACTGCTTGAACGACGCAGAGAGCACGATCTCCCCGGCGCGGGCGCGCTGACACAATCGGGCTGCCACATTGACGGTGTCCCCAATCAGGGTGTAGTGCGTGAATAGAGGGAACCCCATAGGCGCAGTCGCCACCTCCCCCGTATTAAGTCCCACACCGAGGCCGACAGTCACGTGAAAACGCGTCAGCCAACTTTCGGCAAGTGATGCAAAGCAATTCATCATCATCTGTGCCGCGCGCAAAGCGCGATCCGCGGCGTCGGATGGCACATGTGACAGGTCAAAACCAGCCATCAAACAGTCTCCTGCGGTGCTAAATACCGCGCCCTGGTGCTCGAGCGCGATCTGCGTGATCAGCGAGAAATACTCCTTCAACAGAAGTGCAACCTGCCGCGGCGGCAAACACTCGCACATTCGGGTGTATCCCCGAAGATCGGCAAAGAGCACCACCGCGGGTGCGCACACCACAGACCCGCAATCGAACTGAACGCGAGGCAGCGGATCCCCCAGCGGAACGCGATCTCTCCACTCTAACGGAGGGAACTGCGGCTCGCGCACACCCTCGTCCTCAAGGTGGAGGATTTCCCGAGCCCGCCTGACATGGACCAGCGCCTCAATGCGTCTCAGTAGCAGCGCGGGCAGCGTCTGTGGGGTAGCAAATTCATCGGCTCCTTGTGCCAGCGCCTCCTGACAGGCTTTCGCGCTGGAACTGACCACGATGAGTGGCACGGTCTGTGTTTCGAGATTGTGCTTAAAGGCCTGACAAAGTCGTGCGGCAGGGTAGTGCGGCGAATCCGCATCGACGAAAATCAAATCCAGCACTTGCCCGTGCAGCGCACACAATCCTGCGCCATCCGGCAGGCAGGTATGCAATTGCATCAGCGGCCCCGCATTTACAATGCGCTCCAGCAGCGGCTGCACCGGCCTGCACTTCCCCACCGCCAGCACGTGAAATGGCGCACGGATCGGGCTTATTGGTTCATTCTCCAGAATACACGGGGCTGCGGACGTCATAGC
>CAYRAC010000821.1:0-2219 GCA_964422045.1 uncultured Steroidobacteraceae bacterium | reverse complement strand
GGCCCGTAGTACCCCGCGCACTCAAACGTCGCAACGCCACCCCCCGGGGTGGTTAAGAGATGGAGCAGGTAGGTGCCGTCCAGGCGTGAACGGAGCTTGCCCCACCGCCCCATATCGAACCGGTACACCACACCTACGTCGATCGATTTGTTCTCGAGACCTGCGATGTTCAGGAGCGGATCGATCGTGTAGCCCTGCGGGCTTGCCCAAAGGGTTCCAGCCGGGTCACGATGCACCAACTGGCAGAAATAGCTTGTTGCGCTGCCGCTCAGAATGCAGTTGCTTTGAATCAGGTTCGGACCGTAAGTCGTGATGACGTCCGTAATCTTGATATCCGCATAGTCGATGGTGGCGCTAAATCCCGGCAGGATCGTAGGCGTCAGCACGATACCCACATCGGTGGTCTTGCCGACTTCAGGTTTGAGACTCGGGTTGCCACCGAGCAACCCGTTATACTGGCTGGCGGGTGAAGGGGGGGTTGGAACGGTGAGCGGCTTACCACCGTTTGTCAGCTCACAGGCCGCTATGTCAGCCGGCGTGTTGTGGGCGTACGAACCAGCGGCACAAAGATCCGTGCCGGCATCCAATTTGACGACATCCGGACTGTCGAGTTCTGCGAGGTTGGGTACGCGCACCGCCCGATTGTAGCTCCCGCGTATGCGAACATCGCTGATCGGCGACCACGTGAGGCCCAATTTGAAAGTGTTGGTATCGAAACCCGTCGAGTAGTCCGAGTAGCGGTAGCCGGTCTCGAAATCGAGGCTCTTGAGGCCGGGCAGATTGCTCGCGAGCGGCATGCGCTCCTCTGTAAAGGCCTCCCAGACATGGTAGCCGGCGTCATAACCTTCCACGATGACGTTGCCGAGATCCCCCGTCACATACTCATGATCCGGTTCTACCGTGTCGGTCTCCCGACGGTATTCGCTGCCGAACACGACCTTGAGGCCCTCGTCCGCGGTCGGCAGCTTGACCCCTGCATGCGTCAGGTCACCACTGACGAAGCTCGTCCAGATGTCCTCGGAGCCATAAGCCATCAAGAGTGCGGGCACTTCAATGTAGTTCAATTGAGCCGGAGTGACGGGCGAGGCTGGATTAAAGACGTTCCAGGGAACGCAGCCTGGCTGACCGCCCCGGCAAACGGGTACGTTATTCGGACCCATGACGGCCAGCAGCGCGTTCTGGGCGTTGGCTGCAGACACATCGTTAATGTGGTAGTCGCTCGAGCGAGTCGTGCCGAACGTGACGGACGAATCATAAGTCCAGTCTGTATTGATGTTCCCGCGCAGCCCGAACACGCCACGAAACGTGCTATGTACGTAGGTGTCTTCGCGCGGACCGCCCTCGATATTGCGACGCGCGATCAGCAATTGTATATCGCCCGGCACCGGCACCGTGCCATTCGCCACCGTCGCGTAGGGCGAATTGGCAGCGCACAGGGTGCCGTACTCACTCGCCGTGAGGTAAGGATTCATTCCCGCGTTGCCGTAGCCGCCAACACCGCAGTTGGTATAAAAGTTTCCGTCCCGCAGGGCCGGCGTACCCGAGGTTGCGAATCCTGCGCCCAGGAACAGGCCCGCCGGCGCGTAGTTACCGCGGGTATTGTCGTCCATGAACATGAACTCCGTGTACGCCTCGGCGTGGTCGTTGAACTTCAGGTGCCCGAAGAAGCCGGCGGTGTAGCGCTCATCGATACGCTGCAGGTAATGTGTGGCGGCGTAATTGTACGATTGATAATACGGGACGATGCTGCCGGTGGGGCTGACCTGGCCGGGCGCGAAGTTCTGCTGATTGAAGATGACGGACGGCGCCGAATTGATCGATCCATGGCAGGCGTAGGGCCCGAACGAGGCGCCGCTGCTCAAATCCAAGTTGTTGTTGAGCACGCACGCGGCATGATCGCGGTTATTCGCCGTGATGGGATCCGTGCGCCGATAACCCAAGTATCCTTCGAAATTGCCCGCACCGTCGGCGAAGTTGTGGCCCATGATCAGCGTCAGGTCTTTGTTCGCGCCGTCCCAGTTGCTGCCGGTGGGAACGGGGGAGCCCTCTGCCTGCAGCAGGGGGTCGACCCAGCTCTCATGGTTTGTGTGGTTATAGATGCCGGCGTTGGCATCGATGCGTACGCCTTCGAAGTGATCGTTCATGACGAAATTCACGACGCCCGCGACGGCATCCGCACCATAGGTCGAGGCTGCGCCGCCGGTGAGCACGTCCACACG
>CAYRAC010000820.1:0-2221 GCA_964422045.1 uncultured Steroidobacteraceae bacterium | reverse complement strand
TGGCTGATGGCGGGCGTCGTCGCGCTCACCACGATTCCGTCGATCGTCGCGTACTGGACCCATACGCTCACCGTCACACGGATCATGTTTTGGATATTCATCCCGGCCATTTATTTCTACATCGGTCCATGCTTCGGGTTGCTGAACAATCTCTCGCCGTGCCACATGCGCTCGATGTTCATCGCGGTGTCGCTGCTGGTGGCCAATGTCTTCAATTTGATCGTCGCGCCGAAACTCGTCGGAGAATTGAGCGATTGGTTCGCCCACGGACATGCCACCGATGCCGGCTCGCTGCGCAGCGCCATGCTAATTTTGGCGCCCACGGGTTTTTGGGCGGCGTATCATTTGTACATGGCCTCCAAAACCATCGTCGCCGATCAGAAGCGGGCGATCGCCTACACGCGTGCTTGGTCTCCTTGACTCATGGCCAATACGTCGATCGATCGCCGCTGGCTGCCCCTGAACGCATTGCGTGCATTCGAGGGTGTGGCGAAACACTCGAGCTTCACTGCGGCGGCCAATGCGCTGCTCATTTCCCAGAGCGCCTTATCGCGTCACGTGATTGCCCTCGAGAAGCTGATCGGCACGCAGTTGTTCGAGCGCAAGCCGCATGCGCTGGTGCTGACCAAGGCCGGACAGCATTTGTTGCCCGCGGTCATGAAATCCTTCGATCGGCTGGAGTTCGCGCTCGACGACATACGCAACGATGCTGCCACCTCGCTGCGCACCTTGCGCGTGCAGATGCCGCCGAGCTTTGCGGTGCATCTTGCCGTGCCGATTTTGCGCGACTTCCGGCGCGCGGCCGCCGAGGTGCAGATCGATCTCGTGAGCCCGGCCGGCATGGGGCCGCCGCCGAGCGATGTCGACGTGGCGGTCGTCTATTCGAAACCGACCGTGACCGATTTGGTGACCGACCTGTTGTGGCCGGTGCGCTTGAGTTTGGTCTGCCACCCGAATGTCGCAGCCCGGCATGCCGGCAAGAGCTTGGTGGAATTCATCGAACAAAATGAGCTCGTGCATGTGCGGATTTCCGATCAGCCGCGGCACTACCTGTGGACGCAATTCGCCCGGCACGCGAATCTCGGGGCGGTGAACGTCGAGCGTGGCTTGCTGTTCGATACGGTCGTGCTGGCCGTGCAATACGTGCTGAGCGGCGAGGGCGTGGCGCTGGTCGACGACACCCTGTTCGCGGATTATCTGCGCACCGAGCAGTTGGTAAGGCCGTTCGACGCCACCTTGGAGGACGGCTACGGCTATTACTTGATCACGCATCCGGAGGCCCTGAGCGATACCGCCATCGCGCTGTTTCGCTCCTGGTTGATCGAGCGCTTCGGCACCACCACGGCCCAGGCCAATCTGCATCTCGCGGTTTCGAATGAGTAGGCGCTGCGCGGCGGGGTGTGCTGATTATTAACCGGGAGTTGGTATGAAGAGCCACGCGAGAGTAGTGGTCATCGGCGGCGGCGTGGTCGGCGCCAGCGTTCTATATCACCTGACCAAGGCCGGCTGGAAAGACGTGCTGCTGATCGAGCGCGCCGAGCTGACCTCGGGTTCAACCTGGCACGCGGCCGGCGGCATGCACACCGTCAACGGCGATCCCAATGTCGCGAAGCTGCAGCAATACACGATCCAGCTCTACAAGGAGATCGAGCGGATCTCGGGGCAGTCCTGCGGGGTGCACATCACCGGCGGGGTGATGCTCGCGGGTGCGCGCGAACGGCTCGATTGGCTCAAGATGGCGAAGGCGCGCGGCCGCTATCTCAAGATGGAGCTCGAGATCATCTCCGTGGAGGAGGCGGCGAAGCTGTTCCCGCTGCTCGACAAGAAGCATTTCGTCGGCGGCATATACGACCCGATCGAAGGTCACGTCGATCCCTACGGTGTGACCCACGCCTATGCCAAGTCCGCGCAGATCGGCGGCGCCGAAATCGTGCGGCACACGCGCGTCGTGGACCTGAAGGCCCGCGCGGACGGCACGTGGGATGTGATCACGGACAAGGGCAATGTCCACGCCGAGCATGTGGTCAACGCCGCCGGGCTGTGGGCGCGCGAGGTTGGGCGCATGGTGGGCCTCGAGCTTCCGGTGCTTGCGATGGAGCATCAATACCTGATCACGGGCGACATGCCGGAACTGGTGGGCCAGAAAGAGCAGCTGCACGCGATCGATTTCGAGGGCGAGATCTACCTGCGTCAGGAGCGCGGCGGAATGCTCATGGGCACC
>CAYRAC010000819.1:0-2223 GCA_964422045.1 uncultured Steroidobacteraceae bacterium | reverse complement strand
CGGATCCCCGCGCGGCGACAGATCTTGACAAGGTGTCTTTAATGGTCTGTAATAGCTGTCATGACAGAAACGACAGATATAAAGGAAAGCGTCCCGGTTGCGGTGCGGCAGTTCGTTTTGGAGTGGGGCAACCTGGGTGAGCGCTGGGGCGTCAATCGTTCGGTGAGCCAGATCCACGCGCTGCTGTATGCATCCAAGCAACCGCTTGCCGCGGAAGATATCGCGGATGCTCTTGGGATCGCGCGCTCCAATGTATCGAATTCCCTGCGGGAATTGCAGACATGGAATTTGATCCGGCCGGTTCCGGTACTGGGTGACCGGCGGACTTTCTATCAAGCCGAAACCGACCTTTGGACGCTGGTCTCGCGTATTGCAGCCGGCCGCAAGGCCCGAGAGCTGGATCCGGCAACGGAGGCGCTGCGCCAATGCGTGGAGATGTGTAGGGACGACAAGAGCGTGGATCCGCTCGTGCAGCTTCGCCTTCGAGAGATGCTCGATTTCGTCGAGCGCATCAGCCGATGGTACGACCAGATGATTGCGCTGCCTCGATCAACGATCGCGAGGCTCATGAAATTGGGCGGCGGAATTGCGCGCCTGCTCGACCGGGGCGGGAAGAAAAGCCGGGATCTCTAGAAACAGTCAAGGGGACAATCGTGACTCAACTCAGCATGACGGCAGCGACGCTCTTCCCGTCCGTGCTCGGCGTCGACTTTGCGGCGCTCGACCCGTGCTTGAGGTGGGTGCATAGCGGTGACTCACGGCAGTTGCGGGGATGCGTGACGGTGGAGCGGGGGAGGAGCGTCGTGGCCAAAGTATTGGGGGTTCTGGCCTCTTTACCTTCGGCAATGACCGATGCGCCCGTGGAAGTGCGGATCGACGTAACCGAACAGGGCGAGACGTGGACGCGCCTGTTTGCCAGCCATCATCTCATGGTGTCGACGCTGCAGTGGGATCGAGGGCTGCTCGTCGAGCGGCTGGGACCCGCCGCGCTCAAGTTTCGCTTGGCTTTACGGGATGGCAGATTGGAGTGGGTGCTCGATCATATCGCGGCGTTCGGTATCGCTCTCCCCCTGCGCTGGTTTCGTATATCCGCGACAATCGATTGTCGCGACGGCCGCTACCATTTTGTCGTGGATTCGGAGCTGTGCGGGGTCGGTCGGATCGTGCGCTACGAGGGATTGCTGGATGCAGCGGCGTGACTCCGCTGCCCGCGTTATCGTCTTCGACGGGATTTGCCATGTCTGCTCGGGATGGGTCCGATTCCTTAAACGGCACAGAATTGAGCCACCATTTGAGTTGATCCCCATGCAATCCGTCGCGGGGAAGGCGCTATTAGTCGAATATGGAATCGATCCCGTCGATCCTACGACGTTTCTCGTTTTGGATCAGGGTCAACAGTTGACCCAGTCCGATGCGGCGATTCATGTGATCGCCGAATTGGGCGGACCGTGGCGAATGATTTATGCCGCGCGGATTGTTCCGCAGCGCTTGCGCGATGCGCTCTATCAGCTGCTCGCACGGAATCGCTATCGTTGGTTCGGACGACGCAGTGCTTGTTATTTGCCCGAGTAGAGCGTGCGCATCGTCATTATCGGGGGCTTCGGTAACTTTGGGGCGCGGATCTGCCGCAGGCTGGCCCAAGAGCCGGGGATTGAGATCATCGCCGCGAGCCGTCGGCCGAACTCCCAATTGGGGCCCGTCAAGAGTACGGCGCTCGATAGGGACAGCGCCTCGTTTGCTCTGGATCTTAAGTCCCTTGGCGCCGATCTCGTGATTCATTGCGCGGGGCCGTTCCAGGGCCAGGACTACCGTGTCGCTTTGGCGAGCATGGCCTGTAACGCCAGCTATATTGACATCGCGGACGGTAGAGAATTCGTGAGCAACTTCGTGCGCGCGGTGGGCCCGGCTGCGAAAGCCGCGGGGCGCTTCGCGATAACCGGAGCAAGTACCCTACCGGCCCTCTCATAGGCGGTGGTCGATTCACTCAAGCAATCGTCGGCACAGTTGAGCTCGATTGATACTGTCATTGCACCCGGGCAACACGCGCCGCGCGGCGCTGCCACGGTAGCCGCCGTGTTGGGATATCGCAGCTCGAGCGGCCGGGCTCGCCGGCGATCCTTGGCAATTTTCTGTCATCAATGTCCTTGCGCAGCGGCACGCCAACGTTTGGAACGCCCGAGCCGGCGCTCGCCTACTTCGCGATCGGCCAACTCGCGCGTCGGC
>CAYRAC010000818.1:0-2226 GCA_964422045.1 uncultured Steroidobacteraceae bacterium | reverse complement strand
CCGGCCCACGTGACCAAGGACGTACCAGGATTCGTGGCGAACCGCCTGCAGCATGCCCTGTGGCGCGAAGCGATCGCGATGGTTGCCGAGGGCGTCTGCGATGCCGCGACCCTTGATGCCTGTGTGAAGAACAGTTTCGGCTTGCGTTTGCCCGTCTTGGGTCCGCTCGAGAACGCAGATCTCGTCGGCTTGGACCTCACCTTGGACATTCACAAGACCATCATTCCGGAACTCGATCGGCTGGATCGCCCCAATCCGTACTTGGAGGAGCAAGTGGCCGCCGGGCGGCTGGGGTTCAAGTCCGGCGTGGGATTTCGCGCATGGTCTGCCGATGAGATGCAGGCGCTGCGCGAGAAGCTTGCGGCGCACCTGTTGGCAGCGCGGCAGAAACGCGAGCCGCCGTGATGCTCGCCGCTACCGCTCGCACGACTCGGCGCTATGAGATACGCGCGGTCGGCATTCTTTCATTGGGCTTCGGCCTGGTCGGCATCGACCGATTTCTCATCACGACCATGTTCCCCGTGATTGCGAAGGACCTGCACTTAGACTATGGCGACATCGGCGCCATTACCGGGGCCCTGGCCATCGCCTGGGGTTTGTCGGCGTTATTCATGGGTAATTTATCCGATCACATCGGGCGCCGCGTGGTGCTCACGGTATCGCTCATCGTGTTTTCGCTTCTCATCGGAGCCTCAGGTCTCGCCACCGGATTGATGGGTTTGATTGCAGTGCGGGTCGTCATGGGGCTTGCCGACGGTGCCTACACACCGGTCAGCATCGCCGGTACCATGGCCGCCTCCGCGCCGCAACGCCGCGGTCTGAACATCGGCATCCAACAGATGATGATGCCGCTGTTCGGTTTGGGCTTGGCGCCGCTGTTCGTCGCGAGCGTTCTGCACGTCCTCGACTGGCGCTACATTTTCCTGATCTTCGTACTGCCGGGCTTGGCGCTCAGTTTCGCGATGTGGAAGCTCATTCCGGCGCGCGCAATCCCCGCAAGTCGGAACGTTCACGGCGGCCGCCTCGCCGACTGGAAGACGGCCCTCGGCTACGCCAACGTACGCATCGCTGCGGCCGTGATGTTGTGCTGGCTCACGTGCCTGATCACGACCAGCGCCTTCATGCCTAACTATCTGGTCGATTACCTGCATCTGCCGCTGCCGCAAATGGCCAAGATCATGTCGGCCATCGGTCTCGGGGCGACCACCGGCACATTGCTCCTGCCTTGGGCCTCCGATCGGTTCGGCCGCAGGTCCGTCATGGCGTTCTCGAGCATCGGCGTATTGCTGTCCTTGGTGCTGTTGGTCAACACGCGCGATAATCCGAGTTTGCTGTTCGCATTTCTGTTTCTGGTGCACTTCTTCAACAATGCGCTGATCACCCTCACGGTGGGCCCGCTGTGCTCCGAGGCTGTACCTGTCTCGCTCATGGCGACCGCGTCCGGGCTGGTCATCGCGGTGGGAGAACTGTTCGGTGGCGGCTTGGCGCCGCTGATCGTCGGACATCTCGCGCAGCGCTTCGGCATCGAACATGTACTGCGGCTGCCGATTGTCATGGTGGCGATCGGCTTCCTGCTCTGCCTAGCCATTCAAGACCGCAAGTCGCGGGCGCCGTCCACTCTCGAGGAATCGCCATCATGAGCAACAAAGTCATCATCTCCTGCGCAATCACCGGCGCCATGCACACGCCGACGATGTCCGATTTCCTGCCGATCACCCCGGCGCAGATCGCCGCGCACTCGATCGCGGCCGCGCAAGCCGGCGCCGCCATCATTCATTTGCACGCGCGCAATCCGGCGACCGGCGAACCCACCGGCAGTCCCGACATCTTCGGCCAATTCCTGCCGCAAATTCATCGCGAGACCGACGCGGTCATCAATTTGACCACGGGCGGCAGCCCTACCATGTCGGTGGCCGACCGCCTGGCCGCCGCCGTGCGTTTCCAGCCGGAGATGTGTTCGCTCAACATGGGATCGATGAATTTCGCAATATTCCCCGCCGCGGCTCGCATCAAGCAGTGGAAATTCCCCTGGGAAGAAGGCTATGTGCGCAACAGCGATGACTTCATCTTCCGCAATACGTTTCGCGACATCGCCTACATTCTGGAAACCATGAGGGATGCCGGCACCAAGTTCGAACATGAGTGCTATGACGTCGGACACTTATACAGCCTGGCGCATTTCATCGAACGCGGCCTGGTCAAGCCGCCGTTTTTCGTGCAAATGAT
>CAYRAC010000817.1:0-2237 GCA_964422045.1 uncultured Steroidobacteraceae bacterium | reverse complement strand
AGAATGGTTCACCGCGCCGTTTCATGCCCACGGCTTGTGGGCCGTGCTGCTGGCGCCGATCAATCTGCTGCTGCGGCTCATTGAAGAAGGCGTGCGCCCGCTGTCGTTGTCGCTGCGATTGTTCGGCAACATGTATGCGGGCGAACTTATTTTCCTGTTGATCGCGTGCTTTACGCTGGACGCCGCGCTCAACCACGTTTCCACCTATATTTTGGGCGGCGCGCAATTCATCGCCGGGTTCATCTGGACCGCCTTTCATATTTTGATCATTACTCTGCAAGCATTCATTTTCATGACGCTGACCATCGTGTATGCAAGCATGGCGGCCGAGCGTCACTAGTTTCGATTTATCACTGACATCAAAGACCGACGGAGACAATAATGGAAAATCTGGCCCAAATCGCTCAAGTCATGAGCGCCACCGTGATTGCAGCAGGCCTCGTGATCGGCCTCGGCGGCCTGGGTACCGCCATCGGCTTCGGCCTTCTGGGCGGCAAGTTCCTCGAAAGCTCCGCGCGCCAGCCGGAACTGACCAACATGCTGCAAACCAAGATGTTCATCGTTGCGGGCTTGCTCGACGCAGTACCCATCATCGGCGTGGCGATCGGCCTGTTGCTGATCTACTCCAATCCGTTCTTGGCCGCCCTGGGCGCGAAGTAAACGCAGCGTCACGGCGCGACCGGGCGCCGGCTGTTAGGAGCAGGCAATGGATATAGCAGTTACGCTGGTCATCCAAGGACTCGTGTTTTTCGGCGTCGCTTGGCTGGTGATGAAATTCGGCTGGCCGTTCATCATCGGTGCGATCGAAGCCCGGCAAAAAAAGATCGCCGACGGTCTGGCCGCGGCCAACAAGAGCCAGAAGGATCTCGACGAAGCACAGGCGCGTTCCAAGGAGATCATTCGCGAGGCGCGCGACCGCGCCGCGCAGATCGTCGACCAGGCGGGTAAGCGCTCCAACGAAATGGTCGAAGAAGCCAAAGGCACCGCCGCCGGCGAGGCGCAGCGCCTCATCGCGCAAGCGCACGATGAGGTCGCGCGCGAAACCACGCGCGCCCGCGAAGGCCTGCGTCAAGAAGTGGGCAAACTCGCGGTCGAAGGCGCTTCACGGCTGCTGGGACGCGAAATCGACGCAAGCACTCACACCGAGCTGCTCGACCAATTGGCCGCCGAGGTAGCGAATGGCTGAACGCGCCACCATTGCCCGGCCCTATGCGAAAGCCGCGTTCGAATACGCGCGCGATGCGCATGCCTTTGCCGAATGGTCGCAGGGCCTGGCATTGGCGGCGCAGATCATCGCCGATCCGCGCGTCGCCTCGCTCACCAAGAGTCCGCAGTGGGGAACTTTGCAGCTGGTGAGTTTGGTGAGCGATGTCGCGGGAGCCAAACTCAACGCCGGCATGCGCAATTTCGTGCATGTGCTGGCCGAGAATCACCGGCTGCTGCTGCTGCCGGAAATCTCGGCGCATTATGAAGAGCTGCGATCCGCGGTTGAAAATACCGTTGACGTCGAAGTGACCTCCGCCGTCAAACTCGACGCGGCGCAAGCCGAAAAGCTTTCGGCGGCGCTCAGCAAGCGGCTGAAGCGCCAGGTGCGGATGCAGAACTCGGTCGATTCAACTCTGCTCGGCGGTGCGGTGGTGCGGGCGGGCGATCTGATAATCGACGGCTCATTGAAAGGCCGTTTGCAACGGCTCGCCACGGAATTAACAAGTTAGAACTGAAGTCGCGGCGCAAAGGCCCGCAGCAAGAGGATCGATATGTCCATCAAGGCATCGGAAATCAGCGACCTGATCAAGGCGCGCATCGATAAATTCGAATCCGCCGCCGAGGCGCGCAATGTCGGCACCGTGGTGAGCGTCACCGACGGCATCGTGCGCATCCACGGTCTCGCCGACGCGCGTTACGGCGAAATGTTGGAATTCGTCGGCAACACCTTCGGCCTGGCGCTGAACCTCGAGCAGGACTCGGTCGGTTCCGTGGTGCTGGGCGACTACAAGCAAATTTCCGAAGGTTCCGAGGTCAAGACCACGGGACGCATCCTCGAAGTGCCGGTGGGCCCGGAGCTGCTCGGCCGTGTCGTCGACGCCCTCGGCAATCCCATCGACGGCAAGGGTCCGGTGAATGCCGAACTCAAGTCGCCTCTCGAGCGCGTCGCGCCGGGCGTCATATTCCGCAAGAGCGTCTCGCAGCCGGTGCAAACCGGTCTCAAGGCCATCGATTCGATGGTGCCGATCGGC
>CAYRAC010000816.1:0-2238 GCA_964422045.1 uncultured Steroidobacteraceae bacterium | reverse complement strand
CGCACCGGACCTTTCCTGCGATGGACATCGCGGCCGCGTTTCGCCACATGCAGGCATCGCGCCACTTGGGCAAGATCGTCGTCACCTTCCCGCCCGATTTCGCACCATTGGCGCCGGGCCCGACCGAAGCGCCGCCGCTGGCGATCCGCTCCGATGCCACTTACCTCGTGAGCGGCGGCCTGTCGGGCTTTGGGCTGCGCACGGCACGCTGGCTGGTGGAGCGCGGCGCACGGCACCTCGTGCTCTTGAGCCGTCGCGGTGGGGCCGGCGCTCCGGAGGTCGCCATGCAGCTCCTGCAGTTCGCCGAACAGGGCGTGATGGTGGCGGCGCCGGCCTGCGATGTCGCGGACTTCGGCCAACTGCGCGAGACATTGGAATCGATCAACACCAGCATGCCGCCGCTCGCCGGCGTCGTGCACGCGGCCATGGTGATCGAGGATGCGCTGCTGCGCGATATGGACCGCGGTCAGCTACACCGCGTGCTTGCGCCGAAGATGCTGGGTGCGTTGAACTTGCATCAAGCCACACGCGCGTGCGCGCTCGACTGGTTCGTGTTGTATTCATCGGCAACGACACTCTTCGGCAATCCGGGACAGGCCGCCTACGTCGCCGCGAACTTAGGTCTGGAGGCGCTCGCCAACGAACGGCGCAGCCTTGGGCTGCCGGTCACCTGCGTCGGCTGGGGGCCGATCGGGGATGCGGGCTATCTCGCCCGCAATGAACGGGTCCTCGCTGCACTGGTCGGGCGGATGGGCGGTGAGGCGCTGAAGTCTGACGACCTGTTGACCGCCCTCGAGCGCCTCATCGCAGCGCCCGCGGGTAATGTGGGATTTCTCGATCTCGATTGGAAGACCCTGTGTCGCAGCCTGCCGGGTGCGCAGGCACCAAAATTCTCGGATCTGGCGCGGCTCGCGGCCAGGGGTGATCGCGGAATGCATGCCGGGGACTCCGCGCAGGATCTGCGCCAATGGCTCGGGAGTCTGCCCGCCGATGAAGCGCTCGCCGAATTGACCGCTCTGGTGCGCGGCGAAGTGGCCGGCATCTTACGCATCGCACCCGAACGCATCGAATCCACGGACTCGCTCCTGGACATGGGGATGGACTCGCTCATGGCCGTGGAACTCGCGACTTCGATCGAGGCGAGGCTCGACATTCGACTATCCGCCCTCGCCTTGAGCGGCGGCCCCACCATCGAGAGCATCGTCGAGCGCATCCAGCGTCTTCTGCAACCCGTCGATGCAGCCGCCGAAGCGACGCCCAACGGCGACTTCGCGGCCCAGGTAAGCCTCATCGCCACCCAGCACGCCGGTGAACTCAGCGCCGAACATGCCGCCGCCATGGCGATCGAAATCAACGCCGCATCCGAGGCGCGTTCCCTCACGCGGGCGGCGAACGGATGAGCGGGCCGCGCAAAGTACTGCAGGGTCTGACGGCACCGCTCAAGGAACGTCTGATTCAAGACGCGCTGCAACGACGGCTGCGCAAGGTCGAACAAGAACACGCCGCGCCGGCCGCGACGCGCGTCAGCGGCGGCACGCCGCTGCGCGCCGACTCGATTCCCGACAGTTGGTGCCGCTTCGATCTGCACCCCGATTATCAGCAATTGCGCATCCTCAACGAAGGCGCCGAAAAGCTCGGCGTCGGCAATCCCTTCTTTCGCGTACACGAGGGTCTCGCCGGTGCGACGACGGTGATCGGCGGGGAAACTTTCAGCAATTTTTCGAGCTACAACTACCTCGGTCTCGGCGGTCATCCCGAGGTCAACGCCGCGGCCAAGGCGGCCATCGACCGCTACGGCACGACGGCCTCGGCGAGCCGTCTGGTTTCCGGCGAGCGCCCCATCCACGCCGAACTCGAGCGCGCGCTTGCTGAGGTCCATGGCGTCGACGACTGCGTCGTGTTCGTGAGCGGCCACGCCACCAATGTATCGACCATCGGGCACCTGTTTGGCCCGAAGGACCTCATCGTCCACGATGCGCTGATCCACAACAGCGCGCTCGTCGGCAGCCAGTTGTCGGGCGCGCGCCGTATTCCGTTTGCCCACAACGACTGGGAGGCGCTCGATCAGTTGCTGACGCAATGCCGCCTGCAATACGAACGCGTATTGATCCTCGTCGAAGGGCTGTACAGCATGGACGGCGATATTCCCGATCTGCCGCGCTTCGTCGACATCAAGCGGCGCGGCTTGCCGGCGTTCGCAAAATCCCAATGGAGGTCTCGAATCATGCGAAGCAATTA
>CAYRAC010000815.1:0-2239 GCA_964422045.1 uncultured Steroidobacteraceae bacterium | reverse complement strand
TCATAAGTGCGTTTGGTATGACAACACTTCGCACAACAGGCTGTCGCTCCTCAACAATCGAAAATCCCCAATGCTTGAAAAATGGCTGCGCGGTTCGGCTTACCTGGGACGTAAGCACGTGTATGCCTTTCGCTGCCGCCTCATCGTGTAGTCGGCGCATCAGCTTGGATCCTACGCCTTGTCGGGCGAACGGAGCCGATACAAAAAAATGATCAATGTAACCACTGGGCTGAATATCGGCGTAAGCGATGGGTCTTGCATCACGCTCCGCCACGAAGGGTGCAATTCCTCGCATGCGATCAGCCCAAAGTTCGGCATCCACAAACTCTGGTGCCCATGCACTCACCTGTTCGGGTGTGTAGTCTTTGCTGGCGATGCCATGTATTGCCGAATGAAATACCTCGTGCAGGTATGGCTCATCGCCGGCGCGAAAAGCTCGGATTAGCATGTGTCCTCTCATCAGGCGACGGCTTTCAGGTACACGGCCAGTGTCGCGGGAACCGCAAACTGGCGAAGCTTCCTAGTTACCGATTAGCCCTGCAAAGAGTTCCGGCTTCATCGCGATGAATAATGCGATCATCAAGCCAAGGGTCAAACCCACAATAGTGCCAGCAGCCACTCCGCGCCAAAGCACCTTTTGTTCGCCGTTTGTCATTTCACACCTCCAAGGGCTATCGCCAACCCTACCACTGCCTTGCGAACAGTGGCTATGGCATACAAAACGGCAACGGTCGATTCAGAAGCACATCAGGCGACATCGCCCGCAACCGCGGCAAACACTGTCCGCTCCCGCGCTGTATCCTACGCTTACCGCGACAGTTCGAAGCCGCTTGCACATACGGAACTTCACCATGTCCGACGTCAACCGACAGATACTCCTCGAGCAGATTCCGCAAGGGAAGCTTGGGCGCGAGCATTTCAGATTGCAGGAGGCTGCCGTGCCGAAGCCCGGCGATGGCGAGCTGCTGCTGCGCACTCGCTATATTTCCCTCGATGCCGCCAATCGTGCGTGGATGTCGGGAACCACCTATCGCGCGGCGCTGAGTGCAGGCCAACTCATGGCGGGCGGCGCACTCGCCGAGGTCAGGGAAAGCCGCGCGCCCGGATTTGCTCCCGGCGATCTGGTGTTCGCCGACACCGGCTGGCAAGAATACGCCGTGCTGCCCGCACGACACCTGATCAAGCTTCAATCGGCCGAGCCCATCACCTATCTGCTCAGTGTCTACGGAGTCGCGGGCCTGACCGCGTATTTTGGCTTGCTCGAGTGCGGAAAGCCGAAAACCGGTGACGCGGTCGTGGTCTCCGCGGCCGCCGGCTCGGTGGGAATGATCGTCGGGCAAATCGCCAAGATCAAAGGCTGCCGCACCGTGGGCATAGCGGGCGGTGCCGCCAAGTGCGCCCTACTGACCGAGGAGCTGGGGTTCGACAAAGCTGTGGACTACAAGGCGGGGGACACCTTTCGCGCTCTGCGCGCCGCAAACCCCGACGGAATCGATGTATATTTCGATAACGTCGGCGGGGACATCCTCGAGGCCTGTCTGTTCAATATGAAGAACCACGGCCGCATCGCCTGCTGCGGAGCGGTGTCTCAATACGACACCGGTGCGCCGCATGCACCGCGCGGGGTCCCCGGCCTGATTGTCACCAAGCGGCTAACCCTTCGAGGCTTCCTGGTGATGGACTTCATCGCGCAGCGCGAGAAAGCGCTGGCAGATCTCAAGGGATGGGTCCAAAGCGGCCAGCTTAAGGTGCGCGAGGATATTATCGACGGCTTCGAGAATTTGCCCGCAGCCTTGATTGGGCTTCTCGCCGGCGAAAATATCGGCAAGCGCATGGTCAAAGTCGTTTGATAAGGATCCTTACCGCGCCTTTGTGGGAGCGACAGCGTTGCATTTAGCCCTCTGGTGAGCAGACCACTGTCGGAAAGCTAGTCAGGGATAACGCGACTCGGACGCCCGATCGCCAGTTGATCACCGAACATCGAGGCGAATATAGTTGTTCTCTGCCAACCCTCGGGGAGAATCAACATGAACCGACGACCGTTCATTATTCTTGGGCTGCTGCTGTGCCTGCCCGCCTTCGCCGCACCGACGAATGACAGTGGCCCTCCGGCGGACATCCTTGCGATCCGGAATATCGAGATAATATTTCACACGGCTGGCAGCGTCCTCCCGAGCAAGGATCTCGATTTGATGATGAGCCTGTATGCCGACGACGCGGTGCTCACCGACACCGCACA
>CAYRAC010000814.1:0-2240 GCA_964422045.1 uncultured Steroidobacteraceae bacterium | reverse complement strand
TCTGGCGTTGCTGCGCGAAGGTCTTGCGTGCGTGGCGCTATGGCCGGGCCTGCACGCGATGTTTGCGCACGAGGCAAACGAGGCGGCGCGGCTACCATGGTGGATTCCAATCGGCTACTGGAACATGTTTACCAGCATCCTGTTGACCTGGTCTTCATTGTATTTCGGCGTCAATGCCATGCTGGACCTGGAGACTGAGCGCGCGCGCTCTGTCCGCGCGCTGAAACTTGCCGACAGCGCGCGGCTGCGTGCATTGCAGTCGCAATTGAACCCGCATTTCTTATTCAATGCCTTGAACGGCATCGCGACGTTGATTCGGGAAGGCGACCGTACGAGCGCCGCCGACACCGTCGATACGCTGAGTGACTTCCTAAGATTGACTCTGCAAAAGCTCGACTCGCCGGAAATCCCCGTGCGCGAGGAGCTGGAATTTGTCGAGCAATACTTGCGCATCCAGCGCCTACGGTTCGGCAGCTCCTTTCAAGTGACCGTGGCAGCAGACCCCGAAACACACGACGCACTTGTTCCGACGCTCATTCTACAACCATTGGTGGAGAACGCGGTGCGGCATGGAGTCCTGGCGCGGGCGCAAGGCGGGACGCTATCCGTATCGATACGCCGGCGCGACGCGGTGCTCGTGATTACAGTCGAGGACAATGGTCCAGGAATCGGAGACGCAGGCGCGCACCCTTACGGCGTGGGATTCAAGAACTCGGCCGAGCGGTTAGCCGCACTGTACGGCGATGACGCACACATGACGGTCGGCGCACGTCCCTACGGACGCGGCTTCGTGGTGGTTGTGTTCCTGCCATTTCGTCAGGCACCCGAGATGCCAGCTAATCCGGCAAGAGCGACGCTCGCGGTATGAGCATTCGTGCAATCATTGTCGACGACGAGGAACTTGCGCGGCGCGGCATTCGCGCTCTGCTGCAGCGCGCCGGGGATGTCGAGATCGTATCGGAGTGCGGGAGCGGTGACGAGGCGATCAGCGCAATCAGTGCGGCGGAGCCGGAAGTCGTGTACCTCGACATACAAATGCAGGGGAAAACTGGGTTCGATGTGGTTGCGGCGCTGCCTGAAACCAAATGCCCGCATGTGATTTTCGTCACGGCGTTTGATCGCTTCGCGGTGCGGGCGTTCGAGATACATGCGCTCGACTATCTGCTGAAACCCGTCAACGAAGAGCGCTTCAACGTGTCGCTGGCGCGCGCGCGCGCCGCCGTTGCGGGTGTGCGTGACGGCTCCATGATCCGGCGCTTCTGGCAAATGGCGACGGAGTTGCGCGCGGCACCGGGTCAGGGTTTGTTGCCCTCGATGACGGATCGAATTCCTGTGAAGACGCGCGGTCGCGTCATGATCATAAACGTCGCCGAGATCGACTGGGTTGAGGCCGATGGTGATTACGTGTCAGTGCATGTCGGCGCCAAGAGCTGGCTGCTGCGTGAGACTATCGCGGCAGCAGAAGCGCGCCTGGCGCTCTCCGGTTTCGTGCGCATACATCGCTCTACGTTGGTCAACATCTATCGCGTGCGCGAACTGCTGCCGTTGTCCAAGGGCGAGTTTACGGTTGTGCTGGTCGATGGCACGGGACTGAAGCTGAGTCGCAATTACCGGTTCGCGCTCGAGCGCTTGTTGGGGAAATTCCTGTGATCAGTGAAACGACAGCTGCACGGTTCGCGAGCGAACGACACCCAGGCGCGCGCTGCCGCGCAAGTGCGGCAGGCGCCAAAACACTTTGTCTCCGCGTCGGGCAATGTGGCCGCGCACATGGTGCAAGCGCGGCCCGCGGCGCCGATTGGCATTAGCCGCCGGCGACGCGGGGCATTGGTAGCCCACGGCAATGGGCGCCCGCACTTCGATGTGTTCGAGGAGCGCGCATTTTCCCGCGCGGCGCCGGGCGCAATTCAGGCGGTCTAGGTCCGCAGCGCGGCGTTGCAAGCCATCTTTCGCTGCGAATAGCAGGAACAGGGCGAGTATCATCGGCATATCAAACGCCATCGAACCGAGCACCTCACGCAGGACCGGCCACTGCTGGCATTTCGCGAGGTCCGCGGCACGATAGTAGTTAACCCATGCGGGATCCAGGCGGAAGCAGACGTGGCTCAGTAGTTCATCGAGCGCAGGCTCCGCCGGCATCACCACCCCGAACGCGGCGCCGCTGAAGACAGCGTCAAAATCGAGCGCTGGACGGATGCCGCGATCCAGGTCGAAGTCGGTGAGCAGCGCGGCGGAGTAGACCT
>CAYRAC010000813.1:0-2241 GCA_964422045.1 uncultured Steroidobacteraceae bacterium | reverse complement strand
CGGTGGTCGCCGTATCATTGCACCGGCGCGCCGCTAGCGGGTGAGTTCTTTCGCGAGTCGATCGGCGTGATAAATCTTCTTCAGGGCTTCCGTGATGCCGGTGACGTCGACGGATATCCCGCGATTCTGGCTGCCGTCATAGCCGAAGTCGCCACCGAGCGATTGCAGGTTACCGTCGAAGACCAGGCCAATCACCTCGCCGCTGCGTCCGATCACGGGCGAGCCGGAATTGCCGCCGATGATGTCGTTGGTGGAGGTGAAGTTGAGCTGCGCCGCCGGATCGACCGCTTTTTCTGCCGCCAGCCAGGTGGGCGGCAACTTGAACGGGTCACGTCCCGTCGCGTGCTCGTACGCCCCGGCAAAATTCGTCGTCGGCGCGAGGCTGTGGCCGTTCTCTTGGTAGCCGGCGACGGCTCCGTACGACAAGCGCAGCGTAAAGGTTGCATCGGGATAGGTACCTTTCCCATCGAGCGCGAACCGCGCCTTGGCAATGAGTGCTGAGTTCTTGGTGATGACCGCCTTGACCGTGTCTTCCGAATCGGCGCGGACGGCGCGAGCAGGCGCATCCAGCGTGCGCGCAAAATCGATCAGCGGATCGTGGTATGCATCGATCGCGCCCGATTTGCCGTCGAGCAGTTGCGCGCGCAACGCCGCATCGCCGAGTTTCGTCCCGTCCACCAGCGAGTCCGCGATCTCTTCGGGGCTGCGCTTGCCCAGCAGCGTGTGCACCGCCGGATCGGAGGTGCCGAGATATTCGCGCACCTTGGTGAGCCACCAGGCGATAACCGTCTTCTCGAGCGCGGGGTGAATCGGCGCCGTCGATATGATCTGCTCGCGCAAGGCTGGAAAATTGGCGTTCGAGTATTCCTCCAATCGTTCGCCATCGGGCTTGCCCACTTCCGCGGCGTAGCGGTTCAACGACACCGCCTGGCCCATGAAGTCGGACAGAGACGCCGGCATACGCTCGAGCAGAGCCCGGCGCACGAAGATTTCTCGTTGATGCCGTACCGCCGCCGCCACCGCGTCCCAAGCGCCGCCGTAGTTGGCCGCCAAGGTTGGATCGGCCGC
This sequence comes from uncultured Steroidobacteraceae bacterium, assembly GCA_964422045.1. GTDB lineage: Bacteria > Pseudomonadota > Gammaproteobacteria > Steroidobacterales > Steroidobacteraceae > Bog-1198. Next base: position 1,173 of record CAYRAC010000813.1, on the reverse strand, counting down.
CACACGCTTGCGAAATTCGCTCTCGGCTCGCGCCTTGTCGGCGACCAAGGATCCCTCCACCAGCGCGAGTTGCCTGCCTTTGACCGCTTTCAGTGAATTCTCGATGCTGAACAGCAGGGTCTTGGCGGTGCGGGCTTCTTCCGGTCCCTTGGTCGAGAATTCGTTCAACACGCCGCGCAATTCGGAATACAAGTTCAAGATGAACGGCTGCACGACGTCGCGCTGGTATTCCAATTGCGCCAGCGTATCGTCGCGTTCAGTGGAGCCGGGGTTGCCGCTGCTGAGCGCGATATCGCCGGCCTTGACGCCGCGGGTCGCGAATTTCAAGAACGCGGCACTGTGCAGCGGCTTGCCTTTGTCGTAAATACGCACGAAAGCGCAGTCCAAATCGTAGCGCGGGAAGGTGAAATTGTCGGGGTCCCCGCCGAAGAACGCAGCGCTCTCTTCGGGCGCGAACACGATCCGCACGTCTTGATAGCGTCGGTATTTATACAGATCGTAGACACCGCCCTCGTACAGGGTCACCACCTGGCAGCGCACATCCGCGCCGGTACCGCAGGCGCTTTCGATTTGCGCCTTGACCGCCCGCTCGGCCTCGTGAAAAGCGCGATCCGACTTGCCCGCCGTGGCGGCCTCGACTTGGCTCGTGACATCGGTGATGTTCACCAATTGATTCGCTTCCATCGACGGGCATCGCTTCTCCTCCGCGGCCGTGGCGGCGTAGTAGCCATTCGCGGTGTAGTCATGCTTCGCGTCCGCCAGATCCGCGACGCATTCGCGTGCGCAGTGATGGTTGGTCATCACCAGCCCATCGGAGGACACGAGACTGGCCGAACAGCCGAGGGTGAGCCGGATGCTGGCGAGCTGCGCGTGCTGCAACCATGCGGCGTCCGGTGCCCAGCCATACTTCGCCTGCATCTTGGCGGTCGGAAAATTGTCGAAGGTCCACATTCCCTCATCGGCGAGAACAGGACCGGCCATGCAAATCATGAGGAGCGTCGAGACGCGAAGCAGCGTGTTCATCCGATTTCCTTTAGTTTTTGATATTCGTTGCAATCATCAGCGATAACCGTTCAACCGCGAAGCTTATGATTTCCCATCGAGCCGCCGGCGAATATGAAGCGACCCCGGCCCGGATAGATAAGTTCAAAACGACTTCGATCGCTCCCGGAG
>CAYRAC010000812.1:0-2243 GCA_964422045.1 uncultured Steroidobacteraceae bacterium | reverse complement strand
CGACGACGACGTACTCCGCGTGGCTGGCGCGCTGGTCGGTGAAACCGATCACTTCATCGCCGACCTTGAAGCTTTCAACCCCAGGGCCGACCTTCGCCACGACACCGGCCAAATCGCTGCCTTCGCCCGACGGGAACGTGGCCGGCCACATGGAGTGCAACAGTCCCGCGCGGATCTTTGCCTCACCCGGGTTGATGGACGCGGCCTTCACCTTCACCTGCGCCTCGCCACGAGACGGTTCAGGTATCGGCACATCCGCGACCTGCAGAACTTCGATCCCACCATACCCATCGAATCGCACTGCTTTCATGACCCGCCTCCTCAGTTCGAACCCGGTCTTCATGTGGCTGCAGGCCGGAATATGCCTCCAACCCTTACTCTGGTCAAAGACTTCGGTTGTCGCGACTAGCGTCGACAAAAAACTTGGGAAATGGATTCCGGTACATCCGCAATTGGCAGGAAAGTTGTTAAGCTCAGGAAATCCATACGCATACGTTCGAGCAACGCCCGGCGCCCGCATCCGCATAATTTAGGGGGAGATTCAATGAAGGAGCATCGCAACGAACCCTCGCAATCCAGCGTGCTGATCGTGGGTGTGGGTGCATCGCGTGGCTTGGGAGCAGCGATCGCGCGTCGATTTGCGAGCGGCGGACATCCTGTGACAATTGCGGGCCGCAACGTAGCCAAATTGGAAGCCACCGCTGATGAGCTGAAAAAGGCCGGCGCAAACATATCAATTGCCGTCGGCGACGCGACAAAGGCAGAGGATGTCCGGCGTTTTGTCGCCGAAGCAGAGCGGGCCGCGCCACTTCACGCCGCTGTCCACAACGCCGGCGGCAACGAGCCAGCGCCTTTTTTGAAGGTCAGCGAGGAGAGCTTCACCCGGCATTGGCGTGAGCACGCACTCGGTGCTTATCAATTGGCGCAGGCCGCGATTCCCGTGCTCCTCAAGCACGGCGGCGGGTCGCTATTCTTCACAGGCGCCTCGGGCAGCTTGCGGGGCAAGGCGAATTTCGCGCCTTTCGCATCCGCGAAGGCGGCGATGCGTAATCTCGCGCAAAGCATCGCGCGCGAATATGGCCCGCAAAACATTCATGTCGGTCACGTGATTATAGACGGCGGCATCGAGGGGGATCGTCTGCTGTCGCGACTCCCTCAATTAATGGAGCAGCGCGGCCCAGATGGGTTGCTGCATCCAGACGCAATCGCAGAGGCCTATTGGGATCTACATCAGCAGCAACGCAGCGCCTGGACGCTCGAGCTGGATTTGCGGCCGTGGAGTGAGAATTTCTAGGCGTCGCGATGATCGTTGATAATGGGCGATATGCTGTGATCGCATACCGAAGCCATGCCTTCCCCAAGAACATCTGACCGTCCGGGCAATCGGAAGTACACTGTCGCTGAGCAGCGAACGCTGACCAGGTATCCCGCAACCTCGCAACCACCCGAATTGTTAGGTCACCCATGCAAGCCTCCCTCGGCTCAGCCCTTCCGCACCTCACACTTCTGCTCACGAAGATTACAACTGCGGTGCCGATCAATGCGGTTCTCGATGACGTTGCACTGCTGGTTGAACACGAGATCCCCGGGGTTCGTTGTTCACTGCTGATTGCCAATGATTCAGCGGAAGTGCTTGATCATGCCGCGGCGCCGAGCATGCCGAGTGAGTATGCGAAATGCCGTTAATGGCATTCGGATCGCCGAAGGCCAGGGTGGATGCGGCACAGCAGCAGCGCGACGCTGGCACGTCATTGTCCCCGATATCGAACGTAGTCCGCTATGGTCCAACTCGCCCGACAACATAATCTTCGCGCCTGCTGGTCGGTTCCGTTCTTCGGCGATGACGGCCGCCTCGCAGGCACGCTCGCCGCTTACGCCTCCATACCGCGCGAGCCTACCGCGGATGAGCTCGCGCTCCTCAAGTACGCGGCGCTGCTGGCCGGCATCGTGGTTGCACGTCATCGCGATGCGCGCCATATTCGCGAAAGCTCCGAACGCTACCGTCAGCTGGCCGCCCTATCGCCCGATGGCAGAATTGTTCACCAGGAGGGCCGCGTGCTGTATGTGAACGCCTCTGGCATGCAGCTACTCGATCTCGATGCCGGCACTTCGCTGCGCGACAGGACACTGCGGTCGATTCTTCCGCAGCAATGCGCGAGCGCATTGCAGAGCATCGGCGAGGGACGAGTCGGAGTGCGCTGGCGTAAACGCGATGGCACGCTAGTCATCGTTGAGGCACTCTC
>CAYRAC010000811.1:0-2247 GCA_964422045.1 uncultured Steroidobacteraceae bacterium | reverse complement strand
GAAAACGGGGTCGTGACCATCACCACGTCCTACCCCGGCGCGGATCCCGACTCCATCGCGGGGTTCATCACCACGCCGATTGAAAATGCCGTCGCGCAGGCGAACGGGATCGACTACATGACTTCGATCAGTCAAAGCAGCACCAGCACCATCACGGTCAACCTGCGGCAGAACTACGACACCTCGAGAGCGGCGAGCGAAATCAATATCAAGGTCAACTCGATCTTGAATCAGCTGCCGAGCGGCGCTTTGCAACCGACCATCACGGTCAAGGTCGGCCAGACCATCGACGCCTTGTTCATCGCTTTTCGCAGCCCCGATCTTGCTTCGAATCAGATCACCGATTACTTGACGCGCGTCGTGATACCGAAGATTCAAGCCGTCGCAGGCGTCCAGACCGCGGAGATGATCGGCGGCCAAACTTTCTCGCTGCGTGCGTGGCTCGACCCTAAGAAGCTCGAAGCCTACGGGCTCACCGCCAACGATGTATCGACAGCCCTCGCCGCCAATGACTATATTTCGGCGGTCGGCAACACCAAGGGCCAGATGGTGCAGGTGACGCTCACCTCGACCAGCAATTTGCATTCCTTGCAGGAGTTTCGCGACCTCGTCGTAAAGCAGGTCAACGGCGCCATCATTCGCTTGAGCGACCTCGCCGCGGTTTCGCTCGGTGCCGACAGCTATGAGTCGCAGGCGCGATTCAACAACAAGAACGGCGTATTCGTCGGAATCCAAGTGGCGCCCACCGCCAACCTGTTGACCGTCATCAAAGGCGTCAAGGCGGTGCTGCCCGAAATCCAGTCGCAACTGCCGCAGGGACTCTCCGCCAGCATCGCCTACGATTCGACGACCTTCGTCAATAGCTCGATTCACGAGGTCGCAACCACGCTGATCGAAGCGCTGCTGATCGTCATGTGCGTGATCTTTGCGTTTCTCGGTTCGCCGCGTTCGGTGCTGATTCCCGTGGTGGCAATCCCGCTGTCGCTGGTCGGCACGCTCGCCATCATGCTGGCGCTGGGATTCTCCATCAATCTGCTGACGCTGCTGGCGCTGGTGCTGGCAATCGGCCTCGTGGTCGACGACGCCATCATCGTGGTCGAAAACGTCAATCGGCATTTGGAGAACGGCACGCCGCCGGGAGCCGCGGCAAGGCTTGCGGCGCAGGAACTCGCCAGTCCGATCGTGGCCATGACCGTGGTATTGCTGGCGGTCTACATTCCGATCGGATTCCAAGGAGGCCTTACCGGCGCCCTGTTCACGGAGTTCGCCTTCACTCTGGCGGGCGCGGTGACGGTGTCCGCGGTAATTGCCCTGACGCTGTCTCCGATGATGTGTTCGCGGCTCCTGCATTCGCGGCGGCTAGATCAAGACAATTGGGAAACGCGGATAACGAAAATCATCGACTCGCGCCTGGAGAAGCTGCATAACGGATATCAGCGGCTGCTCATCAGGACTTTGCGCTATCGCGCGGTGACGGCGATCTTCGTGCTGGTCATCCTGGTCAGCATCTTGTTGCTGTACCGCAGCTCGCGCAGCGAATTGGCGCCGCAAGAGGATCAGGGGTTCGTTCTGTCGCAGGCGACGTATGCTCCGGACGCCACGCTGCAGCGCAAATTGCTGTACGGAGATCAGGTGTTCGAGCTGGCGAAAAGCATGCCGGGCGCCAACGCCATATTTCAAATCGAGGCTCCTGGACAATCGTTCATGGGCGTCTCGCTGGTACCGCGCGACCAGAGAACACTCGGTGCCACGGAGATTCAGCGCAAGCTGCAGACGGCGTTGAACACACTGCCGGCGCAACGCTTCGCGGTATTCCAGCTACCCTCGCTGCCCGGCGCTTTCGGCCTGCCGGTGCAGTTCGCGATCAAAACCACCGAGCCGCCGCTGCGGCTGAATGAGGTTTCGCAGACGTTTTTAGGTGCGGTCGCACGCAGCGGCATGTTCATGTTCATCGACAGCGACTTGAAGTACGACGCACCGCAATCAGTGATCGAAATCGACCGCGACAAGGCGGCGCAGATCGGCTTGACCATGAATCAGGTGGGCTCGGCGCTCGGCAATCTGCTCGGCGGCGGCTACGTCAACTATTTCAGCATGCAGACGCGCTCCTACAAGGTGATCCCGCAGGTCGAGCGCGCGTCGCGGTTGAATCCCGATCAGCTCTTGAACTATCCGATCGCAACGCTCGGCGGCGTTCCCGTGCCGTTGTCGACGATCGCGACCATCCGCCAAGAGACGGTGCCGGAG
>CAYRAC010000810.1:0-2248 GCA_964422045.1 uncultured Steroidobacteraceae bacterium | reverse complement strand
CGCTCCAATAATGAAAAGACCCCCGGGCGGTCGATAACTCGCGCGATTTTACACAGCGCAGTATCCTTAACTGTCTTAGCCCAACTTGCGCAGAATCGCCTTGAATCGCCGAGCCAATTTGTCGCGAGGGGTGTTTTCAATCAATGACTTGAGTCGCGTCGCAGACCGGTTTTGAGCGTGTAGTGCCGACCTTGGGCCTTTTCGGGACGCGCCGAGTCGGTTGTGATTCGGCGCATGTATTTGCGTCACACGACACGCAGGAAGAACGGCAAGGTCCATCGCTATTGGCGCCTTGTGCGCAGCGTTCGTGTCGGCCGTCGCGTGATCCAGCAGACAGTGGCGCACCTTGGCGAGTTGGATGAGCTGGGACGCTTCGAGGCGCGGGAGTTGTCGCGCCAGCTGATCGGCGCGCCCGAACAGTCGGCGCTGTTTGATGACGATGACGAACGCGTTCCGGCAACCGTCTCGGTGCGCCTGAAAGCCCTTCGCATCGAACGGCCGCGCCAATTCGGCGACGTATATCTGGCGCTCTCGTTGTGGCGCGGCCTCGGGCTTGAGGAGCTATGCGAGCGACTGCTGCCGGTCGGCAAGGAACGCATCGCCTGGTCGAAGATGGCCGCCGTGCTGGTTGCGGCGCGGTTCTGCGAGCCGTCGAGCGAGCTGCACATCGCCGAGGATTGGTATCGCCGCACGGCGCTTTCAGATCTGCTGCAGCTCGGTGACGAGGAGGTCAACAAGGATCGCCTCTATCGCAGTCTGGATCATCTGCTCAAGCACAAGAGCGCGCTTGAGGCGCATCTGTCAAAGCGCTGCGGCGAGTTGTTCGCCGTGCAGAACGAGGTGCTGCTCTACGACGTAACGAGCACCTATTTCGAAGGCGAGGCGCAAGCCAACCCGCAGGCACAGCGCGGCTATTCCCGCGATCATCGTCCCGACCGCAAGCAGGTATGCATCGCCCTTGTCGTGACCTTCGACGGTTTTCCGCTGGGCTATGAGGTGTTCGCCGGCAACACGCACGATTCCAAGACCCTGCAGACGATCGTAGACACCATGGAGGCCCGCCATGGTGCGGTAGGCCGTGTCTGGATCACCGATCGCGGCATGGCCAGCGCCGCCAACCTGGCCTGGCTGCGCCAGACCGGGCGGCGCTACATCATCGGCGCGCCGAAGTCGGAGCTCAAGAAGTTCGCATCCGAGCTCGCCCATCCACAAGGCTGGCGCCAGATCCAGGAAGGCGTCGAGGTCAAGCTCGCCCGCCATCCCGAGACGGGGGAGACCGTCATCCTGTGCCGCTCGGCCGACCGGCGCAGCAAGGAGAAGGCCATGCACGACAAGTTCAGCGGGCGGATCAATGCCGCCCTGGAGCGCCTGGCCGCCCGTATCGCCAGCTCGAAGAAACGGCTCGATCCGGCGCAGGTCAACCGGCAGATTGGCCGCATCCTGCAACAGAACCAGCGCGCCGCCGCCCGCTTCACCATCACCCTGAAGCCGCTCGATTGCCCGGCCGGCTTCCGTCTGGAGTTTTGCCTTAACGCCGCCTTCGACGACTGGGCCGCTCTCTCCGAAGGCTGCTATCTCCTGCGCTCCAACATCACCGATTGGAGCGACCGGCAGCTCTGGAAAGCCTATATCCAACTCACCCAGGCCGAAGCCGCCTTCCGCATTCAGAAAGATCAGCTCAACGTGCGGCCGATCTGGCACCAGCGCGAGGACCGCGTTCAGGCGCACATCCTCGTTTGCTTCCTTGCCTTCGTCCTGTGGAAAAGCCTGGAGATGTGGCAACAACGTGCCGGTCTGGGAAACTCACCGCGCACCGTCCTTGACGAGCTGCAACGCATTCAATCGCACGATGTTGTGCTACCCACTTCGACGCACGGCCACATCCGCCTGCGTTGCATCACGCAACCCGATCCCGCTCAGGCCGCTCTGCTCGATCGCCTCGGCATCGTCCTGCCCAAACGCATGCGTCTTATCGAGCCTCAGCTGCGAGCGCTGCCCGCCAGCGTCTGACGCAAGCCTCAAAACCAAAAATGTAGTGCCGACTTTTCGGCTAAGCCATTGATTTGCTTAAAGTCACCCCACGATTCTGCGCAAGTTGGGTTAAAGCCGCCTTTGCAGCGGAAATGCGCAAGGCGCATTTGCCATGCTGAGGAACGGGACAAGGGGGCGAAGACGGCGATCTAGGCCGCGGGCTTGGCCTCATGCGGCGGATGGGCCGACAGGATCGCCAGCGGAATCGACGCCACGT
>CAYRAC010000809.1:0-2250 GCA_964422045.1 uncultured Steroidobacteraceae bacterium | reverse complement strand
AGATAGGCGTCGTTGCAGAAAAAAGTAAGATCGGGACCCCATAGCATCCACATCGCATAGCGCGAGTCGAGCATCACGCGCACGATTGTCTTGAGCGACTGGGGCCACCTCGTGACCGCCCCAAGTGGCGTCTTCGTCCAATCGAGCGCGCGCATGCGCTCCCCCATTTGACCGCCGCCGGCCAAAAAGTCGCGCTGGCCTACGAGAGAATGGGAATCGCTGTCCATGACTTTCTTTTCCATGATCCATTATTTTTTCCCACAGTACGATGCGTCATCGCGGGTGGCAACCAAAGTTGCAACCCGGCAATAGCCATATGTAAAATTTTCAACGCGGCGTGTGTTGGGCAAACTTCAAAGCTCTATACTTGCCGCATGAAGTTCTTGGGTTTGGGTTTGCTCGTCGTGCTGTCGGGGCCCCTCGCCGTGCACGCGGCCGTGGACGATTCGGCGGCCGGTGCGGCCGCGTATCCCGGCGAACGCTTGGGCGCGGTCTTCTTTCCGGTGTCGTGTTCGGCATCCGTGCGCGCACCCTTCAGCCGCGGCGTCGCCCTGCTGCACGACTTCTGGTACGCGGAGGCTCGGCCGCAATTCGAGAAGATCGCGAAGCTCGACCCGAATTGCCCCATGGCGCAGTGGGGGATCGCGATGAGCATGTTTCACCAGATTTGGGATCGCCCCAACGATGCCGTGTTGGCGGACGGCTGGAAGCATTTGAAAACCGCGCAGGCGCATCCGGCGCAGAGCGCCCGCGAGCGCGAATACATCGCTGCGCTCCGCGGCTTCTTTCAACCCGGCAATCGGGATTACCAGGCGCGCATCGACGCCTATGCCGCCGCGATGGCCGCGCTCTACGCTCATTATCCGCACGACGTCGATGCGGCGACGTTTTACGCGCTGTCGCTGTTGGCGGCCGAGCCGTCGGGCGATGTGAGCTTGACCCAGGAGCACAAGGCGCTGGCGGTACTTCTTCCGTGGTTCGACAAGTATCCCGATCACCCGGGGGTGGTGCATTACATCATCCATGCCTGCGATACGCCGTCACTGGCGCAGGACGCACTCGCGGCGGCCAAGCACTACGGTGAGATCGCCGCGTCGGGACCTCATGCCGTGCACATGCCGGGGCACATTTTTGCGCGGCTCGGGATGTGGCGGGAGGACATTGATTCCCAAGTGGCCTCGGTGGCGGCCTCCGATGCGGCCGGAATGCATCATGAGGACGGTGCCATGGACCAGTTCCACTCCGATGACTTTCTGTTGTACGCGTATTTACAGACTGCACAGGACGCACGCGCCAAGGCCACCATCGGCGCATCGGCGGCGGCGCTCACGCAGTTCGAGTCGATGCCTGCGATGGGTGATGACTACATGGTGGGGATGTTCCCCTACTATCGCACCAAGTTGCCGGTATTCTTCGCGCTCGAAATGCGGGATTGGACCTCGGCGGCCGCGCTCGAGACGGTGCCGGGCGCGACTCCGGAGACCAAGACCCTCACCTACTGGGCGCGCTGCGTGGGCGCCGGACATTTGCGCCAAGCGCCGCAAGCAAAAGCCGATCTCGCCGAGTACGACTCGCTCATGCAAGAGGTGAGGCGGGGTCGCTACGCGTACTATGCGGACTCCATCACCTCGCAGGTTCAACGCGGCGAGATGCTGGCGTGGATCGCCTTCGCGGCCGGCAATCGAGAAGAGGCCTTGCAACACATGCGCGACGCGGCGGATTTGCAGGATAAGGTGGGCCAAGGGGAAGTCGACATACCGGCGCGCGAAATGCGGGCGGATATGCTCTTGGAGTTCGGCGCGGCCCGCGAGGGCGCGGCCCGCGAGGCGCTGGCCGAGTATCAGAGCGCCCTGAAAATGAGTCCGAATCGCTTCAATGGACTTTTCAATGCCGGCCGGGCCGCCGAAGCCGCAGGCGACAAGCTGCAGGCCGAGACCTATTACACTGCTGTGCTCAAAGCCACCGACAATGGGTTGCAATCCTCGCGTCCTGAGTTTGCGCACATGAAGTCGTTCCTGGCGGCGGCGCTCGCGGCGAATTGACTGACACGTATCGATGCGTCGTATTTTTTGTGTGCTGCTGATGCTGCTGACCGTACCCACCATGGCGAACGACCTCACGCTTGAACGCATCTTTGCCGAACCCGCGCTCGCCGGCCCGACGCCGCGCGGCGTCAAGATTTCGCCCAATGGGCGTCGCGTGGGGCTGCTGCGCGGCAGCGACACGGATCACCACCAGCTCGATCTGTGG
>CAYRAC010000808.1:0-2251 GCA_964422045.1 uncultured Steroidobacteraceae bacterium | reverse complement strand
ACGATCTTCCATGAGATCCGACACCGTCATCGGCGGAATGCGCCGCGGACTGCAGCCGGCGGCGACCAGCATAATCGCCGCTAAAGCCGCGCAAGCGGCGCTCGATTTGACTGAATTTGGCATATGGCTTCTCACATGCAATGGTACTCAAACCCAGCCGCGTCAACGCGCCCGCGGCTGTGACGCATATCACGGCTTGACAATGTTCCATCCCAAGATTCCTTCGGCCCGCCCCGATCGGCCGCCAAGCCGGCGCTGCACCCTCGTTTGACCCGGTTGCAGCGGCTGTGTACCGTTCTTAACTTATGCCTACCCCGGATACCAAAAAAGCCGCACAGCCCGACTTTGAGACTGCGATGCGCGATCTCGAGGAGCTGGTGGAACGCCTCGAACAGGGCGACCTGCCGCTCGAGGAGTCCCTCGCCGCTTTCGAACGCGGTGTGCTGCTGACACGCGCCTGCCAGGCCGCACTCAAGGAAGCGGAACAGAAAGTCGAGATATTGCTGAAGAAGGCCGGAGAGCCTGCGCTCGAAGATTTTACTCCCGACGGATGAGCACACGCGGCGCAGCGCTATGCAGTCTTGAGCCGCGGCAATGCCTGCGGCCGTTGCTGATCGTCGCGTTTAGACTGCCTGGCGGTCGCGAGCGGCGAAATTGGCTGCCGCGCGGGCCAAATCACCGCACACTGGGCTGGCGTGGCCCCAATTGGGGGTACCGTGCGCCGTATCGCCCGCCGCCGGCCGGAGTCCGGCTCGGGTCGTGAGCCAAGCGCGCGCGAATCGTCTAAGATTATTGGAATTCCCGATTTTGGCACCATGTAGGCCTCTATGAACGTTGCAGTCCCCGCCAAGAATCCTAAAACGAAGCCCGTCGAGGACGTGCAGGGTCATGCCGATACGCGGCAAATTCCGATCAACAAGGTCGGAATCAAAGACATCTATCACCCGATCAAAGTGAAGGATCGTGCACGCGGCGAGCAGCACACCGTCGCGAACTTCAACATGTACGTTAACTTGCCGCATAATTTCAAGGGCACGCACATGTCGCGCTTCGTCGAGATTTTGCATCGGCACGAGCGCGAGATATCGGTGGATTCGTTCGGCAAGATGCTGGTGGAAATGACCGAGCATCTGGCCGCGGGCGCGGGCCATATCGAGATGACTTTTCCGTACTTCGTCATGAAAATGGCCCCGGTATCCGGCGTCGAGAGCCTGATGAATTACCAGGCCACGATTTTCGGCGAGCACCGCGCGGGTAACACGGAAGTTTGGCTCAAAGTCGTGGTCCCGACGACCAGCCTGTGCCCGTGCTCGAAGAAAATCTCCGATTACGGCGCCCACAATCAGCGCTCGCACATCACCTTGACCGCAAAACTGGTCGAGCACATGTGGCTCGAAGAGCTGATCGATATCGCCGAGAAGCAGGCTTCATGCGAGGTGTACGGAATCCTCAAGCGGCCCGACGAGAAATTCGTGACGGAACGCGCCTACGACAATCCGAAGTTCGTCGAGGATACGGTGCGCGATATCGCGGTGGCGCTCAACAAGGACAAACGGGTTCGCGCCTACGTGGTCGAGTCGGAGAATTTCGAGTCGATCCACAATCATTCCGCCTACGCGATGATCGAGCACGACAAGGAAGCCGCTGACTAGGAAACGCCGCGCTCCGCGCTCTGCAGACGCCCGATCATGCTGCGCAGGAAAACCTGGTTGAAGCGCAACTGGCACTCGGCGGACACCTGCTCGAGCAGCGTCGAGCTGACCTTCATGACCGTCACCGGTCCGGCGGCATTGATGGTGGCGGTGCGCTTCGCGCCGCGCACATAACTGGTCTCGCCGAAGCAATCGCCGCTCTCCAGGTAGCCGAGCGCCCGCGCCAAGCGCTGCACGCTGACGCGCCCCTGCACGATGATGTAAAAGCGATCGTCCATTTCGCCTTCCTTGACGATCTCTTCAGCGTCGGCGTAATCCTGCCAGCTGCTGGCGCGCAACACTTCCCAAATCTCGCCGTGCGAGAATTCGTGGAAAAACTTCAGTTTGCGCAGCAGGCTGAATTGTTCCTGCTGATCGATGCGATTGTATTGCGCGCGCAGCTTCTGATGCACCCGCGTCAATTCGGCGGCGAAATCCAGGCCGGTCTTGTAGCGTTTTTCCGGGTCCTTGAGCAACGCCATGGCCGTGACGTTTTCGAGCTCCTCGGGGATCTCGGGGCGCAGGGTGTGGATCGGCGGCGGCGTCGCGAACACGATCTG
>CAYRAC010000807.1:0-2251 GCA_964422045.1 uncultured Steroidobacteraceae bacterium | reverse complement strand
ATGCGTTCAGCCAGGTGGCCGCCTCGCTCCAAGCGCTCGGCAACGACGCCGACTCCCTGACCACGCAGCAGCGCGCGCTCGACTCCGCCCGTGCGTCCCTGGCGCTGACCCGGCAGGCCTATGCGGCCGGAAATGCAGGATACGTGCAAGTGTTGGATGCGGAGCGGCTGCACAGCCAGGCGCAGTTGGGCCGCGCGCAGGCCGACGGTCAGCGCTATATCGATATGGTCAAGCTGCTGCTCGCGGCCGGCGGCCGCGTCGATCCCGCTTCGATCGGAAGCGCGAGCCTCAACGCTCCATGAATCTGTTTCAAATTTTTTTATCCCTGACCCCCGGAGGTTGACCCATGGATCGCTCACGTCGGTATGGACAGTTGTGGATTGCGATGGCTTTTTTCGGCGGCTGGTGCGCAATTGGCTCCCCGGCATCCGCCCAAGGCACACCGGCTGCGGCGCCCTCCGCACCCGCATTCTGCCCCGGGGATGACAGCGGGCTGAAATTACCGGCCGGCTTCTGCGCGACTCTCTTCGCCGACGGCATCGGCCATGCTCGCCAACTGGTTGTCGCTCCGAATGGGGTCGTCTATGTCAATACGTGGTCCGGCCGCTACTACGGCAACGATACGCCCCATGCGGGCGGCTTCCTCGTGGCGCTGCAGGACACCACCGGCGCGGGACAAGCCGACGTGAACGAGCGCTTCGGCGAGACGGTGAAAAGCGGCGGCGCGGGCGGTACGGGCATCGGCCTCTACAACGGGGCGTTATACGCCGAGATCAATGACAAGATCGTGCGCTATACGCTTACTACCGGCTCGATCGTGCCGAGTGGGGCCTCGGTGCCGATCGTGACCGGACTGCCGCTGGGCGGCGATCATCCCATGCACCCGTTCGCGATCGATCGCGATGGGTCCCTATACATCGACGTCGCCACGGCAACCAACGCCTGCCAGTCGCAAAATCGCATTCCGAAGTCTGCCGGCATCAATCCATGCACGGAGCTCGAGACGCGCGGGGGCATCTGGCGCTATGACGCGAACAAGACCGGCCAGGCGTTCTCGCCGGCGCAGCGTTTCGCGACCGGGATTCGCAACGCCGAAGGGTTCGCGATCGATGCCGACGACCACATCTTCGTCACGATGCACGGACGCGACCAACTGCACGCTAACTGGCCGGACCTATACAAGCCGGAGGAGGAGGCCACGCTCCCGGCCGAAGAGCTGTTGCTCTTGAGACGGGGCGGGGACTACGGTTGGCCGGAGTGCTACTACGACGGCATTCAGCACAAATTGATGCTCGCCCCCGAGTACGGTGGCGATGGGGGCAAGAGCGTCGGGCCGTGCGCGGCCAAGATCGCCCCTATCGCAGCGTTTCCGGCGCATTGGGCGCCCAACGGGATGGCGCTCTACGACAAGCAGCAGTTTCCGAGCCACTATCGTAACGGCGTGTTCGTCGCTTTCCATGGCTCGTGGGATCGAGCGCCCTACCCCCAGGCTGGCTACAACGTGGTGTTCCAAGCCTTGGAGGGCGATCATGCGACCGGTCGCTGCGAGATATTTGCGGACGGGTTTGCCGGGGCGGTGAAGGCACCTGGCCAAGCGCTCCATCGTCCGTCCGGCGTCGCGGTCGGGCCCGACGGCTCCCTCTACGTGTCCGATGATATACGCGGACGGATCTATCGTATCGTCTACCGCGGCGGACCGGGCGCTTCGGCCGATGCGGCAAGCGTCACGCCCTGCCCCAGCGCATCGGCATCCGCCGGCAAGATCAGTGCCGACGACGCCAAGCCACCGGAAGGCACGCATCCCGATGCCGGCGCCGCCGACGCGATTGCAGCGCTTCCCGTTCCGCCGGGCGCCACCAAGGCGATGGAGGCGCTCGGAAATCGAGTCTTTCACGGCCAGATCGGCGGAGCGACCTGTACCGGCTGCCATGGCGGCGACGCAAAGGGCACGCCCTTGGGTCCCGACCTCACCGATACGGAATGGCTCTGGGGCGACGGGAGTTACCCCTCAATCGCGAAAACAATCACCGCCGGAGTGCCGCAGCCGAAGAAATATCGCTCCCCCATGCCGCCCATGGGCGGTGCGCAGCTCAGCCCCGAGCAGGTGTCGGCGCTCGCCGCCTACATCTGGGCCTTGAGTCATCGATCCCCTTGATCTGGGAGAGCGCTTGGCTTAAATGCATAGGGAAATCACCGGCGTGAGGTCCAGTGGCGGAGCTTTCGAATTATGTGTTCGTGCCGCTCCGCGGGG
>CAYRAC010000806.1:0-2259 GCA_964422045.1 uncultured Steroidobacteraceae bacterium | reverse complement strand
GTGCTCGGGAGGCGTCCGGTGAATGCCGCGTGAACACGTCGGCTAATTTGCCTTTCATGCGCCGCATCGTTGTTGCAAACGGCGCAATCCGCGCCGCCCGCAGCCGACAAAGCCGCGCAGAACCCCGAAGTGCGCGCCTATGTGGACGATACCTGCATCGTTGCCGACGAACCGTACTTCCTGCCCGGAAACAAGGAAGCCAACGCCAGGTTCCTGCCGCTGCTCGGACTGATCGTGGGCAAACTGGCCGAGCTATTCGTCAATCACGAGATCGAAGCCTCCGCCAATCGCATAAAAGCGGGCGCGGCGCGCAAGGACACGCGCTACGCCGTGGTCACCCAGATGAATCTCTATCGTGTCGACTTCCAATCCGGGCCGGCGCTTTCCATCAACGCCAAGCTCGGTTGCATGACGATTGTCGCCGCCACCTTCAAGCCGGAACCGGCATCCTGCACTGCCGACTATCTGCCCAAGGAGCTCGCGCCCGAAACCAAGGACTTGCCGCAAGACCAATGGAAGACATCGCGAACCGATGACTCCATCGAAAATCAATTGCGGCGCGCCAATGTGTGCGTCGTCGGCAAAGTCAAGGCGGTGTACGAAGCACGTTTTGAATTCTCCAAGGATGGGACCGCTTACCGGTTGAAGGATGCCGGCTACCACATCGAATCGCTGTTGACGACCGCGGACAAGGGCGCCGCGCGCACGACGCTGTATACGTTGAAGGTGTCGACCCCGAGCGTCACGGATCAACAGGAAGTGCTGTCGAGCGCCTGGGTGAACATCGGCACGGTGAGCGCCGGATCTCATTCGAGCGGTTCCAAGGGCGACGCGGCACCCTGGTTGCGGGTGCCGCCGCTCTCCGTCGAGGCGCGGCGCGTCTACGACGAGAAGACGCGGCAGCAGCAAGAAACCATGGGCGAAATCGACGCGCTGAAACGCGCAATGACGCGCGATCAACGGATGCTCGCAAGCCTCGATCAACGCATCGCTGCGGCCGGCGCCGATACCGCCGAAGGCCTGAAGCAAGAGCGGACGCGAATCGCGGTCCAGTATCAATCTCAGGGGGCCGAGCTGGATGCGCGCAATGCGGAATATCTGGACTTGCCGCGCACACCGTTGGAAATCATGCCGGTGACCGTCGAAGTCGCGGTGACCGAAACGGAGTCGGAAAAAAAGGCCCAGCTTGCGCTCGCCGACATCATCGGCAAGAACAGCGACTTGGTCGGCTCGGCCGTCGGCAACTCGGCCACCGGCTTGCTGTCGAAATCGGTGTCTGCTGCTGACATCATCACCGAGCCGGATGCCGCGGATTCGGCCAGCGCGTTGGCGGCGGCTCGCAGCCGCTATTACGATGCCTTGGTGGAGGTCAAGAGCAGCGCGCCGGGCGCCGCCAGCGCGGACGCGCAACGCAACCTCGCCGCCATGAAGGATAGGTACAACGAAGCCCGCCGTTCACAGGGCCTGGAGCAAATCAAATGATGCCGAAGTATGTGGTATTTATGACGGGGCTTGCCAGCGCGTGTCTGCCGCTGCTCTCGCAGGCGGCCGACCCGCCGCCGGACGCCTCCAGCGCCGTGCAAACCCGCGAACAAATCGAACAGGCGCTGCACCCGCAGCAGATGCATACTCGTGGCTTCGGGACGCGCAGCTTCACCCGGACCGATGCGGAGCCGCCTGAGCCGCCGCAACAACCGATGTCCATCAATCTCAATATTCCTTTCGACCACAATTCGAGCGCCATCACACGTAAGGCCGAGTCGCAGCTCAAGCAACTGCAACTGGCGTTGACGGGCGCCTCGTTGGGGAAGGATCGATTCGAGGTTGCCGGCCACACGGACGCGAAGGGCAACCCCGATTACAACAAACAGTTGTCCTACAAGCGCGCCGAAGCCGTGAAGCAATTCTTGATCGCCAACGGCGTGGGCGCGGACCGGCTGCAAACCGTCGGCTTCGGCTCCGAGCACTTGCTGGCGCCCGACCGGCCCGACGATCCGCGCAATCGCCGCGTGGAGATCCGCGACCTGGGTAGCGCGGCGCACTAGAGTCCGGTGCCGTCGCGCATGCATGCCGCGCTGCTCGATGCGGCCTGCGAGCCGTATCGCAACGCCGGCCGGTTTGCGTATCATTTTGCACGCGGCAAATTGCGCACCGATCCTGTTTACCGCGCCATACTCGAACTTGGTTTACTGCGCGGCCGCGCGCGGGTGCTCGACCTTGGTTGTGGCCAGGGATTGTTGAGCGCTTGGCTGCGGGCAG
>CAYRAC010000805.1:0-2265 GCA_964422045.1 uncultured Steroidobacteraceae bacterium | reverse complement strand
CGCGGCTCCCAGGTTCGGGTGGGCATCCTGCACCAGGCGGGCGACTTGCTGCGCGGGTCGCTGCGCATCGTCACCATTCGCTATGAGCGTGGAATCACCAACGAGCTCGATGTCGCGCTTGCAACCCGCGAGCTTGCGACTTTGGAGGCCGAGATCGCTCCAGCCGAGGCACAAGTCAATGCCGCGCAATACACGCTGGCAGTGCTGGTCGGCGAATACCCCGAAAGTATGCTCGAAGAACTGGCGAAACCCGACTTGATTCCGACAATGCCCGCGCCGACAGCCCCCGGGGTCCCGCTCGACCTGTTGAAACGCCGGCCGGACATCCAGCAGGCGGAGCGTGAACTGGCCGCGGCCACCGCAAGGATCGGCGTCGCCGCGGCCAATCTGTATCCGCAGGTCGCGCTCGTCGGGGCGATCGGCAGCCAAGCGCAGGGGTGGGGGTCCATGCCTGCGCTCAGCAAACATATCTGGTCGTTCGGTCCCGGCGCGATGTGGCCGCTGCTCGACTTCGGCGCACTCGACGCCCAGGTGGACATTGCCGATCTGGCCGCTCACGCCAGCCTGATGAACTATCGCAAGACCATTTTGGATGCTGTCCAGCAGGTCGACACGTCGGTTGCGGCCTATGAAGCGGAACAGGCGCGTCTGGAGAAATTGGACACCGCCATGGCGGCGGGCCAGCGCGCGGTCGATTTGGCGACTGCGCGGTATGACCGCGGCCTCACCGATTTCCTGAACGTCGTGGATGCCGAGCGCCAGTTCTACGACCTGCAAGAGCAGTACGCAGCCGCACAAGTGGCGCAGGGCGAGCAATTCGTACGACTCTATAAAAATCTAGGCGGCGGGTGGCAGAACTATCAGGCGGTTCCCGCCATCCGACGTCCGCAGCCGGCCGTTATCGCTGCGTTTCGTCGGGCGCTCAGCAGTTCAAGTCCCTAGGCCTACCGATTGCCGCTGAGGCCGATCGAGTTCACGACTTTTCGCACGCCGCTCGCTTGCAGCGCCACTGATTCCGCCATCTGGCGTTCATAATCCGTGTCGACCAAGCCGTACAAATAGACCACGTGATCCATGGTCTGCACGTCGAGTAGATTGGGCGGCTCCAATTCCGCGTGCTGTTTGAACAACATCTGTACCTGGGCGGTAATTGCCGCATCACCCTGGCACCCGCCGGCTCCGCATTTGCGGTACGCGGCGCAGCCGCACAGACCCGCGGCGAGGATGACGACAGACGCCAAGCCGGCAAGAATGAACCTGCGCCCCATGAGGCAGCGAAGTGTTCCAGTCGAGAGGGTCATGGCATGCATTGGACCCGACTACGGCGCCAAAGGTTTCGAATCTCGCCGCCACCGCCCAACGAAGCAATTGTTGCAAAAAAAAGACATAGGACCTGGGACTGCGTAATATTCTTGTAACATTGCGTGGGTTAAATCCAACGATTGAAACCACGGGAGTAATCATTGTGAGAAACGGATACCTGCACCCGACGCCGAGGGCATCGGGAGTTCGCGGCAACCGCACCCAGGCTGCGCTCAAGAACGGATGCCTATTCGTTGGTTTGATGGTCGCAACAGGTTTGGCTCAGGCGCAAAGCGCCTCGGCGCCGCCGGCCCCGACCGACGACAGCCTGACGTGGCACGGCATCACCTTGTACGGCACCGTAGACATCGGTCTGCAAAATCAGAGCCATGGCGCGCCCATCAGCGATTACTTCGTCGGCGGCAGTGCGGAAGTCGTGCAGAAGAACAGCAATAGATCGGTGACCGGCCTTACGCCCAGCAACTTGAGCCAGTCGCGAGTTGGCATTCAAGGCAATGAGCCCATCGTCGGCGATTGGTCAGGCGTGTTCAAGCTCGAAACCTTTTTCAATCCGCAGTCCGGCCAGATCGCCGACGCCGCGAAGTCTCTGGTACAGAATAATGGCCGGCCCTTGGGTACACAGGCCGACCCTGGGAGCCAGACCACCAATGTGGATTCGAGCGCGTCGGGCCAGACTTTTCAGCAGGCACTGGCGGGGTTCAGCTCGAAGACCTTTGGCACGGTTACCTTCGGCCGTCAAAACACGGTGCTGGCCGACGGCATCGCCAAGTACGATCCCAACTATGCCTCGCAAGCCTTCTCGCTGATCGGCATATCGGGAACCACGGCCGGCGGCGGCGATACCCAGAATCGCCGCTTGGATGATTCGGTGAAGTACGTGGGTACGTATGGCATACCGGCGGGCGGCGCTGTGCACCTGTCCGCGGAGTACAAATTCAATCA
>CAYRAC010000804.1:0-2267 GCA_964422045.1 uncultured Steroidobacteraceae bacterium | reverse complement strand
GATCGTCGCCCTGGTCGGTCAGACGGCGACCATGAACAGCGCCTACTCGGGCCTGATGCTCGGCCTGCTTGGCGCCATCGTACTGGTGTATTTCGTGGTCGTGATCAATTTCCAGTCGTGGAGCGACCCGTTCGTCATCATCACCGCACTGCCGGCGGCGATCGCCGGCATCGTCTGGATGTTGTTTGCGACGCATACCACGCTGTCGGTGCCGGCTCTCACAGGCGCCATCATGTGCATGGGCGTCGCGACCGCGAACAGCGTGCTGGTGATCAGCTTCGCGCGCGAGAAGTTCATTGAGACGGGCGATGCGACACAAGCCGCGCTCGAGGCCGGATTCGTGCGCCTGCGTCCGGTGTTGATGACGGCACTCGCCATGGTGATCGGCATGCTGCCCATGGCGCTTGGGTTAGGCGAAGGCGGCGAGCAGAATGCGCCGCTCGGCCGCGCCGTGATCGGCGGCCTGATCTTCGCCACCGTCTCGACGCTCTTCTTCGTTCCTGTGATGTTCAGCATTATCCACCGGCACCGCGCCCCAAAGCCGGCGCCGGCGACCCACTTCGGAGCAGCCCATGTCCCAGCCTGATCGAATTCCCAGCCACCCTGTTCCGCGACGCCTCACCCTGCTCGGGGGGGCATTCGCGCTTCTCGCCATTGCCGTTGCTGCTTACGGCCTCGGCACCCGCACGGCGCAAGACGCCCGCCTTCGCGATTTGACCGAATCGCAAGCCGCACCGGTAGTGGCGCTCGTGACACCCGCAAGCGTCAAGAATGACGCGGGCTTGGACTTACCTGGGCGCCTGCAAGCCTATATCCAAGCGCCCATTTACGCCCGCGTCCCGGGTTACCTGAAAAGCTGGAAGCACGATATCGGCGACAAGGTGAAGGCCGGCGATGTGCTCGCCGAAATCGATACGCCCGATCTCGACCAGCAACTGATGCAAGCGCGCGCCGACTTGAGCGTCGCACAGGCCAATGCCAAGCTCGCGCAGATCAGTGCCGAGCGGTGGCAGTCGCTCGCCAGCACCGACGCTGTCGCCAAGCAAGATGTCGATACGCGCACGTTCACCTGGAACGCCAATATCGCGCAGGTCAAGTCGGCGCAGGCGAACGTCGACCACCTGGCCGCCGAGGAAGGCTTCAAACGCTTGATCGCGCCGTTCAACGGCATCGTCACCGCGCGCGCAACCGACATCGGCGCCCTGATCAACGTCGGGGCCGCCGGCGGCGCGCAGCTGTTCGTGGTCTCCGAAACGGGGAAGCTCCGCGTCTATGTCAACGTGCCGCAGAACTATGTTCCCAGCGTGCCGCCGGGCACCCTGGCCACGATCAGCGTGCCGGAACATCCCGGCAAGACCTATCGCGGAACGGTGGAGGCTTCGTCCCAGGCCGTCGACCCGACCAGCGGCACGACGCTAATGCAGCTCATCGTCGACAATAGCGCGGGTGAGATGATGCCGGGCGACTACGCCAGCATCCATCTGCAAATTGCCGCCGCCGCCCATGTGCTCAGCGTGCCATCGAGCGCGCTGATTTTCGACGCCAAGGGGCTCTCCATCGCCACCGTGGACTCGACGAACCGCGTGCTGCTCAAGCCGGTGTCGATCGAACGCGACCTGGGTGCGGTCGTCGAACTTGCCTCCGGCCTCGCGACGAACGACCGCGTGATCGAAAACCCGCCCGATGGAATCGGCAATGGCGACCAGGTGCGCCTCGCCGGCGCAGCGGCTGCCGGCGCGCTCGCCCATGCTAAGCCGAAGAATAAAAATGCTGCGGGCTAAGGCCGTATCTTGGTCCGCGGGCCTCTCGCTGACACTGCTGCTTGGCGCGTGTTCGCTTGCGCCGCCGTTGAAAACCCCGGTCGTTCCCACTGCGGATGCTTATAAGGAGATCGGGCCCTGGACCCAGGCACAGCCGGCCGACCGGCTGCCGCGCGACAGCTGGTGGGCACTCTATGGCAACGTGGAGCTCGACGAGCTTGAAAAGCGGTTGATCGACGGGAACCCGACGCTCGCCGCCGCACTGGCAAACTACGCGCAGGCCCGGGCGCTTGCCGATCAGGCGCGCGCGGGGCTCTTTCCCACGCTGGGCTTGAGCGCCGACGTCGAGCGCGATCGCGAATCGATCCACGCGCCGCTCAGGGGCCCCACCACGCCAACCTACTACAACTCCAACACGCTCGGCGGCAACGTCAGCTATGAACTCGATCTGTGGGGGCAAATTCGCAATGAGGTTGCCGCCGGCGAAGCCAATGCGGCCGCGTCCGC
>CAYRAC010000803.1:0-2279 GCA_964422045.1 uncultured Steroidobacteraceae bacterium | reverse complement strand
CTGGGGGACTAGGATTCGAACCTAGGTAAACGGTGTCAGAGACCGTTGTCCTACCACTAGACGATCCCCCACAAGCCGCGCTAGGCGTTGCCGCTATTAGCGTTTGGAGAACTGGGTGCCGCGACGCGCTTTGCGGCGTCCGACCTTCTTGCGTTCGACTTCACGTGCATCGCGGGTCACGAAACCGGCTTTGCGCAACGGCGCGCGCAGGCTCTCGTCGTAAGCCAACAGCGCGCGAGTGATGCCATGGCGAATCGCACCGGCCTGGCCGGTGATCCCGCCGCCTTCGACGTGCGCGTCGACATCGAATTTGCCGCCGAGCTGCACCGCGCCGAACGGCTGTTGCACGATCATACGGCCCGTTTCGCGGCCGAAGAACTCATCGAGAGACCGGCCGTTGATGGAGACCTTGCCCGTGCCCTGACGCAGGTACACCCGTGCACTCGAGGTCTTGCGGCGACCGGTGCCGTAGAAAGAATTGACGGCTGTCTTTGATGCCATAGCTCAAATCCCTCGATTAAATTTCCAGCGCCTTGGGCTGCTGTGCTTGGTGGGTATGATCCTTGCCGCCGAAAACATGCAGCTTTCTGAACATGCGACGGCCGAGCGGTCCCTTCGGCAGCATGCCCTTCACCGCGAACTCGACAGCCCGCTCTGGATGCTCGACCAGCAGCTTACCGAGCGAGATGCTCTTCAGGTTGCCTACATAGCCCGTGTGCTGATGATAAAACTTGTCGGTGAGCTTGGCTCCCGTGACCCGGACCGTGCCGGCGTTGATCACCACGATGTGATCGCCAAGGTCTTGGTGGGGCGCATAATTCGGCTTGTGCTTGCCCTTCAATCGGTGCGCAATCTCCGAGGCCAACCGGCCGAGAGTCTTGCCGGCCGCATCGACCAGAAACCAGTCGCCACGGGTTTCTTCGGGCTTCGAAAATACGGTATACATGAAAATACTCAGCTGTTTCAGGTCGTTAACGAAAGGCGCGAAAGTGTACAGAACGGCGCGCGTAGATGCCAGCCCCGCGAAAACCGGCTCACCCTTATAATATAGTGTGGCTATGAGCACCCGCAGTTTTAGCCTAATCGATCGCGTCTTGGGAGAAATAGACAAGGCAATCAAGGTGTTAGGCGCGCCTGCGCGGTCCTTGCGGCCGGTGCCCGCGGCGCAGCAAGAGGCATCGCTGCCGGCGGCGCAGCGCGCCGAGTCGGCGCGCCTCATGCGCGTCAACCATGCGGGGGAGGTCGCGGCCCAGGCACTCTACCAAGGACAGGCGCTGACGGCGGGTGATCCCATCGTGGCCGCGGCCCTGCACCATGCGGCGGCCGAGGAGGCCGACCACCTCGCCTGGTGCGAATTGCGGCTCGGCGAGCTCAACGGCCGCACCAGCCTGCTAAACCCCCTCTGGTACGTCGGTTCCTTCGCGATCGGCGCCGTCGCGGGTGCCTTCGGGCGCGGTGCGAGCTTGGGGTTCGTTGCCGAAACCGAACGGCAGGTGGAGGCTCATTTGCGCGGTCACATGCTTAGGCTCGGCCAGGCGGACCCGCGCAGTCTGGCCATTCTCGAACAGATGACGCACGATGAGATACAGCATGGCGTCCAGGCGAGTTCCTTGGGAGGCAAACAGCCCCCATTTGCGCTTAAGGTAGCGATGCAGTTGACCTCCCGGCTCATGACTCACGGCTCCTATTGGCTGTAACCCAAAGCCGTTAGTGCTTGCGATTCCGGGACTTATGTAATAAAACGTGCGCCTGCATCGGCGTTTAACAGACGATCAAAAACCTTAGGGAGAGACCATGGAAGAAGGGGCAAAGGCCTTAAGCGATATCCCAGCGATCAATCGTTTCTTGAGCTACTGCCGAATCCGGACAGTCCCTTCCAAGACCGTGATCATCCACGCCGGCGATTTACCGGACATTTTGTACTACATCATCTCCGGTTCGGTCGAGGTCATGATCGAGGATGAGGATGGCAACGAAATGGTGCTGGCGTATCTGAACAAGGGCCAGTTTTTCGGGGAAATGGGCTTGTTCTACGAGCAGCCGACCCGCAGCGCCTGGGTGCGCACCCGGCAGCAATCGGAACTGGCGGAAATGACCTACCCGCGCTTTCGGCAGATTGCCGCCGAAAGCCCCGGACTGATCTTCGAGTTGGCGACCCAACTGGCGACGCGGCTCGACCGCACCAATCGCAAGTTGGGTGATCTCGCGTTCGTCGACGTCACCGGCCGTGTGGCGCACGCCATCATGGATCTGTGCGGCGAACCCGATGCCATGACGCA
>CAYRAC010000802.1:0-2282 GCA_964422045.1 uncultured Steroidobacteraceae bacterium | reverse complement strand
TCCATATTCCTCTTATGGCGGCGACGGTAAAAAGGACTGGGCGAATGCGTTCTTCGGCGAGCAGCGAAGGCACGGTAGTCTATCGCGGCATTAAAATCGCCCCGATGAGCGGCAAGCGTTCCGCTACCGCTCAAGCGCTTCGCGATGCGCTGCGGACGGAGTCCAAGCGATTGCGTGGCAAATCGGCGCACGGCTAAACCGCCAGCCTCCAAGGCTGTATTTATCAATTGCCCGTTCGACGACGGGTTCAAGCCCATCTTCCGCGCGATGGTATTTACGATCGTCTCCTCTGGCTACTATCCACGGTGCGCGCTCGATGCGACCGACGGCGCCGAGGTTCGTGTTAGTAAGATCGCGAAGATGATTGGCGAGTGTGATTGGGGGATACACGACTTGTCGCGCGTCGAGGTCGATACAGCTGGCTTACCGCGTTTCAATATGCCGATGGAGCTTGGCCTCCACCTCGGAGCCAGACTTCTCGGAGCGGGTCGACACAGACGCAAGCGCGCGTTGATTTTGGAAGCCCAGCCGCACCGTTATGATGCCGCCCTTTCAGATATCAGCGGCCAAGACATCGAAGTTCATGCCAACAATCCAGAGCAAGCGATCCGCTGCGTGCGCAACTGGTTATCTGAGAATCGCCCTCGTAACGAGCCGCCGCTTCCGGGTGCCGCTGCCATGCTCGCGGATTACCGCTCGTTTCAGACCGAAGTGCGCGCACTCCTCGCTTCGCGACGTCTAGATCCCCTCGATGAGCTCACGCATAGTGATTTCCTGTTTGCCGTACGCGACTGGATAGCAACGCGGGCCGGAGCGTTTCCGTAATTGCAGCGCGAGGCGCGAACAACATGGATTGATAGCGCCCGACCGGAAGATTACCTGGCTCTTGCCGAGGCCAAGTAACGCAGCGATAAAAAGACTTCACGGAAAAACTCGCATTTTGCGTGCGATTACCGCGAATTGTCACGTGCGCAGTTCGGTTCCTTGTTGGAAGCTGAAGTCAGGCATCACTGCCAGTGGGAATCGCGCTGCAACCATGGGGCGTCGTAGAAAGGTCAACAAGCATCTGCCGCAACGCGTGTACCTGTACCACGGGCGCTATTGGTACATGGAGCGCAACGGCAAACGGCGCGATCTTGGCACCACTGAAGCTGAAATGTACTCGAAACTTGCGGAGTTCGCCGATCGGCGCACTCGCTTGCGCACGATGAACGAGGCGTTCGACCGCTATCTGCTCGAATCGCTCCCCCAACTCGCGCCACGCATTCAGAGAGACTACAGGGGCTACATTGAGAATCTTCGCCGATCCTTCGGTGAAGCGGCGCCGGAGAAGCTCACAGCGAACCGCATTTTCGATTACCGCGCTGGCCGTGCAAGGCAGTCTGTGGTGCAAGCTAATCGAGAGGTCTCATGCCTGTCAGCAATCTTTCGCGAGGCCATCGGCTGGCATACCGTAGCAAGAAATCCCTGCCACGAGTTGAGGCGCCTGCATGAACAAAAGCGCACGCGCTATGTGACCGACCAGGAGTACCTCGTTCTCTACAGCATCGCCTCAGATCGCATTCAATGCCTGATGGACATGGCGACGATCACAGGTCAGCGCGAAGGCGATTTGCTGAAGCTTCCGAATCGGGACGCCAGCGTATACACCGAGGAAGGAATCGTGTTCCGGCCGGGCAAGTCGAAGCGCCGTCATCCGCGCCACGGAAAGATGATCGAAACGGGGAAGACGGTAATCGTTGAGTGGTCATCGGATCTTGACGCCGTCATAAAACGACTACGCAAGCTGGGCCCGGATATGCGCCAGACGCTCTTCTGCACATTGCAGGGCGAGCCTTATACCGAGAGCGGCTTTCGCTCAAACTGGCACCGCTTGATGACGACGGCGACGAAGCCGGGCGAGAACGGAGCGTCTCCGCTCTTGAATGAGGCCTTCACCTTTCACGACCTGCGCGCCAAATCGGGCAGCGACGCTGAGGACGTGCAGGAAGCGAACGATCGCTTGGCGCACGATGACATGCGGACCACCCAGGTGGTTTATCGGCGCAAGCCGCGACGCGCCCGGCCGGGCAGAAAAGTGCGCGCATGAGTTAAAATATTTCACAGCACGGCGTATATTTCACAGCGGCCGGGGTATTTCACATCGGCCGCTAAATTTCACACTCGACGCGCGTTCGAGACTCGTAACTCATTGATTGGATGGTGGCCAGGGAGGGAATTGAACCCCCGACACGCGGATTTTCAGTCCGCTGCTCTACCAACTGAGCTACCTGGCCTTATTC
>CAYRAC010000801.1:0-2287 GCA_964422045.1 uncultured Steroidobacteraceae bacterium | reverse complement strand
TATGTCCGATTGTAGACCCGGTCAATTGCGTGCCGAGCCGAACATCGAGGCCACACCGATGCAGCCTTATCACCTGCTCAGCTACTACCACTTCCGTACGGGCGCGTAATCACTTCCAAGTAGTGGCCGTCAGGGTCGGCAAAGTAGACCCCGCGTCCACCGTCGTTATGATTGATTTCGCCGGGGCGATGGCGCCTCGGATCGGCCCAATACTGGATACCCTGCTTGCGGATGCGGCCGAATACGGCATCGAAATCGGCCTCGGAAATCAGGAAAGCGTAGTGTTGCGGCTGGATGGGATCATTGGCGGCTGCGAAATCGAGGGACACGCCGTTGTCGAGTTCGACCACTTCAAATGGACCGAACCGAACTGGCGCCGGTCGCCCCAGTATCGTCGCGAGGAACCGGGCAGACCTCGTCCGGTCAGACGAGTAAACGATGGTGTGGTTCAGTTGAGCGGTCATGTGATTGGCCCTCATCACTTTCGGCGAAAGGTCGCGGTTGCAAAGATTTATCTTCGCCCCAGTATACGGCGACGCTCCTGCTGACTCAGTCTCGGGCCACAATTGCTCACTGCATTGCCATGATTGCTCACAACGCGCCGCGCACGCGCTGCTAGCGTAACCCCGAGGCGTGAATCGCCGGGGAGGCGTGATGGCGACATCAGGTGGGTGGGGTTTTCGGCTGCGGATCGTACGGCTGTGGCGCGCGTGGGCCCGCATGGCGCAAGCGCTCTTGGGCACATGGCAATGGGACGCACCGCGGTGGGCGATCGCGGCCAAGTCCGCGGCCGTGCACGGCGCGGCGGCGACCGTGGCGATCGCGCGCCGACGGCCGCGCAGTTTCGCCGCCGGCGTGATGTCGGTGCTGGTGCTCATGGCCGCCGGCGCGGTCCTTTGGCATGAGTATCGGCATTGGCCGAAGCCCGAGTCCGCCGCCTTCACCGTGACACCGCCCGAGCGCACGCGCATCGAACGCGATGGCGCGAAGCCCGAGCCGCTCATCGTGCGCTTCGATCGCTCGGTCGCGCCGCTCGCGTTGGCCGGAAAACCCCTCTTGGGTGGCATCACGCTGCACCCCGCGCTCGCCGGCACCTGGCGCTGGCTGGATGATCGCGTGCTGGAATTCCGGGTCAAGGACGACTGGCCGGTCGGACAGCGCTTCGACGTGACGCTCGACAAGGCCGTGCTCGCGCCGCAGTTTCGCCTCGAGAGCTACACATTCGAATTCGCCGCCGCGAGCTTCGCCGCACGCCTCGCGAACGCCGAGTTCTATCAAGACCCGGTCAATCCGGGCGTCAAGTTCGCGGTCTTCGACTTGGAGTTCACGCACCCGGTCGATGCGGCAGAACTCGAGCGCCGCGTCGAACTGCGCCTTGCCGGTCAAAAGGAAGGCGTGCTCGGCGTCGGCCGCGAGACGATCGGATTCAACGTCGTCTACGATAAATGGAAGTTGCATGCCTCGATCCACTCGGCAAGCTTGGCCGTGCCCAAGAATCCGACCACGCTGGAACTCAAAGTGGCGGCCGGCGTGCGCGCCGCACGGGGCGGCAACCCGAGCGCGGCGCCGCTGACGGCGAGTGCCAGCGTGCCCGGCCTTTACAGCCTATCGATCGAGGGCGTCGAACCCATGGTCGTCGCCAATGCGCGCAATGAACCCGAACAAGTGCTGCTGCTCAACGTGTCGGCGGCCACCGGCGAGCGCGACGTGGCTTGCGCGGTGAAGGCCTGGGTTCTGCCGGCCGTGCGCGCCGCGGACGCGATCACGCCCGCGCGCGGCAGCCCGGCCGCGCCTTATTACTGGTCCGACCCGCAGGAAGTCAGCGAGGCGGTGCTGGGTCAAGCGCGGCCGCTTGCGCTCGAGCCGATTGCCGCGGAGCGCGAATTCGTCGAAAGCCATAGCTTTCGCTATCGCGCAGAAGTCGGCCGCTTCGTCCTGGTGCAAGTCGACAAGAACCTGCGTTCCTTCGGCGGCTATCTCTCGGCGCGCACCGAGCGCTTCATCGTGCGCGTGCCGCCGTTTCCGCCCGCGCTCAAGATTCTGTCGCAGGGGGCGGTGTTGGCGCTCTCCGGTGATCACAAGGTGGCCGCGCTGGTGCGCGACCTGCCTGGCGTGCGCGTCGATATTGCCCGCGTGCTGCCCGCGCAACTGCAGCACTGGGTATCGCAGTCCGGCGGCGATTTCGCGAACCCCACGTTCACAGGCAACTTCGGCCCCGACAATCTCACCGAGCGTACGTCGCACAAAATTCCCTTGGGCAACTTAGGCCACGGGAAAAACCATTTCG
>CAYRAC010000800.1:0-2298 GCA_964422045.1 uncultured Steroidobacteraceae bacterium | reverse complement strand
CGTTCTTCACGATCTCGGGCTCCGATTTCGTCGAAATGTTCGTCGGCGTCGGCGCTTCGCGCGTACGCGACATGTTCGAACAGGCCAAGAAGCACGCCCCCTGCATCATTTTCATCGACGAGATCGACGCCGTCGGCCGGCATCGCGGCGCGGGCTTGGGCGGCGGTCACGACGAGCGCGAGCAGACCTTGAACCAGTTGCTGGTCGAGATGGACGGCTTCGAGGGCAATGAGGGCATCATCGTCATCGCCGCCACCAATCGTCCCGATGTGCTCGATCCGGCGCTGTTGCGACCGGGCCGCTTCGATCGTCAGGTCGTGGTGCCGCTGCCGGACGTGCGCGGCCGCGAGCAGATCCTCAAGGTGCATATGCGCAAAGTGCCGCTTGGCGATAACGTCAAGCCCTCGGTCATCGCGCGCGGCACGCCGGGATTCTCCGGCGCGGACTTGGCAAACCTCGTGAATGAGGCGGCGCTGTTCGCGGCGCGCGGCAACAAGCGCTCGGTCACGATGGAAGAATTCGACCGCGCCAAGGACAAGATCATGATGGGAGCGGAGCGCCGCTCCATGGTCATGACCGAAGAGGAGAAGCGCAATACCGCTTATCACGAATCGGGTCATGCCATCGTGGGGTTGAGCGTGCCCGAGCACGATCCGGTCTACAAAGTGACCATCATCCCGCGCGGCCGAGCCTTGGGCGTCACGATGTTCCTGCCCGAAAACGATCGTTACAGCACCAGTAAGCGACAGCTCGAGAGCCGCATCGCGACGCTCTTCGGCGGTCGAGTCGCCGAGGAATTGGTATTCGGCGCCGATGCGGTAACCACCGGCGCTTCCAACGATATCGAACGCGCCACGGAGCTCGCGCGCAACATGGTGACGCGCTGGGGCTTGTCGGACCGTCTCGGGCCGCAGACCTATAGCGAAGAGTCGGGTGAAGTATTTCTCGGCCGCAGCGTCACTCAGCACAAACAGGTCTCCGACGTCACCGCACACGTGATCGACGAAGAAGTGCGGCGCGTGATCGACAGCAACTACCAGCGCGCCTACAAGATTTTGCAGACCAACATGGACAAGCTGCAGACCATGTCCGAGGCATTGATCAAGTACGAGACGATCGACGAGGAACAGATCAAGGACATCATGGAAGGCCGGGCGCCGCGTCCGCCGCGCGATTGGGACGATACGCCGACGCCGACGCCGCGCGGGCCTTCGGCTGAAAAGCCCGCACCGCCGCTCGTCAATCCCGCGGGCCAACACTAGTCGCCGCGTTCCCTTGGCCGCCGTGAATCCGTCCCTGGAGGCCGCGGATGCAATGGCGTTGTCGAGATAGAACCATCGATCTGAGGCGGCCGGTGGTCATGGGGATCTTGAATGTCACCCCGGACTCCTTCTCCGACGGCAATCGCTATACCGGCATCGACGCTGCGCTGGAACGCGCCCTGCAAATGGCCGGCGAGGGCGCGACTCTGATCGATGTGGGCGGGGAATCAACGCGGCCGGGCGCGGCCGCGGTCGAAGCGGCCGTTGAGATCGCGCGCGTCGTGCCGGTCATCGAAGGCATTTGTGCCTCATCGAACATCGCCGTCTCGATAGATACCAGCAAACCTGAGGTCATGGCCGCGGCCGTGGCGGCGGGGGCGTGCGTCGTCAACGATGTATTCGCATTGCGTTCGCATGGTGCGCGCGCCTGGGCCGCCGCCGCCGGTGTGGGTGTGTGTCTGATGCACATGCAGGGCGAGCCGCGTACGATGCAGGACAGCCCGCACTACGAGGATGTCGTGGCCGAGGTGGTTGCGTTTCTGGCGCGCGAACGCG
Source organism: uncultured Steroidobacteraceae bacterium (assembly GCA_964422045.1). Lineage (GTDB taxonomy): Bacteria > Pseudomonadota > Gammaproteobacteria > Steroidobacterales > Steroidobacteraceae > Bog-1198. The sequence goes on along the minus strand of CAYRAC010000800.1, from coordinate 481 downwards.
CTGCCTGCATCGACGCCGGGATCGCACGCGAGGCGATCGTGCTCGATCCGGGGGTTGGTTTTGGCAAAGGGCTGGCGCATAACTTGATGCTGTTGAAGAATCTGTCGCGGTTGGCGGCGCTCGACGCGCCGCTCCTGGTCGGCGTGTCGCGCAAGAGCTTCATCGGTAAGATTCTCGGCCGCCCGGTCGATCAACGGCTCTACGGCGGTTTGGGGCTGGCGGCGCTGGCGGTGACTCAAGGCGCGCGAATCATTCGCACCCACGACGTCGCTGCGACCCGCGATGCCATCGGCATGGTCAGTGCTGTCCTGCTGCAAGGAATAGATCATTGAACAAATATTTCGGCACCGATGGTGTGCGCGGACGGGTCGGCCACATGCCGATGACCGTGGACTTTGCGTTGCGATTGGCAAGCGCTGCCGCGCGAGTGCTCGCTCCCGGCGGCGGCCGGGTCCTCATCGGCAAGGACACCCGCGTGTCG
>CAYRAC010000799.1:0-2299 GCA_964422045.1 uncultured Steroidobacteraceae bacterium | reverse complement strand
GGGCTGCAACGCGTCGAAGAGGGCCTTGTTGAAGAGCGCAACATTCGCCGGTCCGAGAAAGGAGTCGTGCAGATCGTGATAGCTCTGCGACATCCATATCAAATCAAGTTTCTGGGGCAGGTGAAAGTCGGCGAGTGAACCCGTGAGCAAGGTTACGTTTCGAAAACTGGAGTCGCGAACGATTGCTTGCGTGCCTGCGATTTCGCGAGGTGAACAATGGGCGATCTGCTCGGTCGGAATGAATGCATAAACATGGCCGCTTGGGCCCACGACGTCGCTCAGAATTCGCGTGAAGTAGCCATTTCCTGACATCACATCCGCAATTCGGTCACCCGCTCTCGCTCCGGAAAACAGCAGCGAAATGGCCGGCCTGCGGGCCACGTCGAGCTTGACCTGATCATCAGGTCTGCGCGGGTCCGAGATGGCCGCCGCGACGGTAACGGGCGTGAGCGGCACGCTGTCCGCCCGCCCTATGCTGCATACGCATAAGCTCAGGAGAGCAGTCAAATACCAGCGCTTTTCGATTTGCATACGCGGCTCCTTGCGTGACCTTAAGTCGCCCATCGGTCTACCTTTGCCGCAGCCTACAAGTTAAAGTGCGCTTTAAGTCAAGCAGTCTTTCGGGCATGTCGAGGAGGTTTCGATGCCAGGCCTCATGATCGGCGAGCTGGCACGCCAAGCGGGCGTGACAACTTCTGCGCTGCGCTATTACGAGAAAGCCGGATTGCTGGCGGCGCCGGCACGCACGTCCAATCGTCGACAATACGATCGCGCTGTACTCGGTCGGGTGCGGATTATTCTTCTGGCCCGCGATGCGGGTTTTTCGATCAGCGAGACGCGCATGTTCTTGAACGGCTTCCCCATTGGCACTAAACCGGCGTTGCGATGGCGCGCGATGGCCGAGCGCAAGATCGCAGAGCTCGATGCGCTGAGCACGCGCCTTGGCCGGATGCGATCCATCCTCAATGCCAGTTTTCACTGCGAGTGCCGCCGGCTCGAAGAGTGTGAGCGACTGATTGCCGCCAAGACTTGCTGTGGTCCCGAATCCAAGTTTCCGAGAGTGAGCGGAAAAATTGGCTAGGATCGTCTTCGACCGTGCCGCGCGTCGGCCGCCTACGGCGGCAGAGCGGGTAACGCAAAGGCGGCGTCGACCACTTCGAGGAAGGTGCGCTCTTCGCGCAAGATAAAACGCCGGGCTTGCGCGAATGCAAAGTTGTCACGCGCAGCGGGATCTTGTTTCAACCGCGACCGATAGGACTCGTACGCGGCGAGCGAGTCGAGCTTGATGAGACCCGAAGCGATATCGTTCGTGCCCTCGTGCGGTAGAAAATAGCCGATGAGGTGGCCGCCGCAACGGGGAATGATGCGGCTCCAGTTTTCCGCATACGATCGGAACGCGTCGCGCTGCCAGGGATCGATCTGGTAGCGACTGACACACACGATGCTCAGGCGCGGATGGGAAGCCCTTGCAGGGGATCCATGGTTCGTCTATCGTCGAACCATGAAAGACGGACCGAATATCGCGCGCATTGCCGCGCTGCTCGGTGATCCCGCGCGCGCCGACGTGCTCACAGCCCTGATGACCGACCGCGCACTGACCGCGACCGAATTGGCGGCCATTGCCGGCGTCACCAAGCAGACCATGAGCGCGCATTTGGCGAAGCTGCTCGGCGCCGGGCTCGTGGACATGGAACAACAGGGCCGGCACCGCTATTTCCGGCTTGCGGATGCCGATGTGGCAGGGCTGCTCGAGTCGTTGATGGGGGTCGCTTTTCGCACCGGTGCCGTGCGGCTGATCGCAAGTCCGCGCGAGCCGGCGCTGCGCAAGGCGAGAATTTGTTACGACCATCTGGCGGGTGAGCTGGGGGTTGCCGCCTATGAGGCGCTGCTGCGTCACAACGCCTTCGAGATGTCGCACAACGAGTTACGCTTGAGCAAGTCGGGTGCCGCGTGGTTCAGCCGTTTAGGCATCGACGCGCAGGCCGCGGCCCGACAGCGGCGCACCTTCTGCCGGCCTTGCATGGATTGGAGCGAGCGCCGGCATCATCTGGCGGGATCCCTGGGTGCGGCGCTGCTGTCGCGGCTTCAGGAACTCAAGTGGGCGGTGCGCGACCGGAATTCGCGGGTCATCAAATTCACGCCGCGGGGCCAGCGAGCATTCCTGGACGCGGTCGGCGCGTGAAAGTTAAATCGATTGTGCTGCGTGCTTAAGGCGCCCAAGCAGCCCAATTGAGCGGCGGCTGCGAGACACAGCGGATGCACGGGTCTTGCACGATGTGTTGCGAGTAGACGCCGTCCG
>CAYRAC010000798.1:0-2299 GCA_964422045.1 uncultured Steroidobacteraceae bacterium | reverse complement strand
CCTGGACGATCAAGACTACCCCTTCAAGGTCAACCCGCAATTCAAGGTTTGGGTGCCGATCATCGACAATCCGCGCTGCATCCTGGTGTTTGTACCGGGCGCGCGACTCAAGGTACTGTTCCATCAACCCAACGACTATTGGCACAAGCCGGCGGCGTTGCCGCGCGAGCCGTGGACCGCCGAAGTCGACCTCATCCCGATGGCGGATCCGTCGAAGGCCGAGGCTCACTGGGCCCATCTTGGGCGCGTCGCCTTCCTCGGCCCGGATGCTCTTGCCGTCGGCGGCGATGCCACGTGTATCAATCCGCCCGAGCTATTGAAGCGCTTGCACTACGATCGGGCCGTCAAGACGAGCTATGAGCTCGAGTGCATGCGCCGCGCGAGCGAACTCGGCGCCCGCGGGCATCGCGCCGCGCTCGCCGCGTTTCGCCGTGGCGAATCCGAATATGCCGCGCACATGAGCTATTTGCAGGCCTGCGATCAGCGCGAAGAGGAGATGCCGTACAACAACATCGTGGCGTACAACGAAAACTCCGCCGTGCTGCATTACCAGCACTTGGATCGCGCCAAACCGCAGTCCTTGCGTTCATTCCTCATCGACGCGGGCGCCCAGTTTCGCGGCTACGCATCCGACATCACGCGCACCTACGCCGCCTTTCCCGGCCGGTTTGCCGATCTGATTGCGGCGCTCGACCGCGCGCAACAGGAGCTGTGCGCCGAGATCGTCGCCGGGCGCGATTATCGCGACGTGCACTTGACCGCGCATCGTCGCTTGGGCGATGTGATGCTCGAGATCGGCCTGACGCGCCTGCCGGGCCAAGCCGCGCTCGAAGCCGGTGTCACGGGCGTATTCTTTCCGCACGGCATCGGCCACCTGCTCGGCCTGCAGGTGCACGACGTGGGCGGCGTGATGGGCGATGCGCAGGGCCATGAACGGCAGCGACCCGAGGGCCACCCCTATCTTCGCCTCACGCGCATGCTCGAACCGGGCGTGGTCGTCACCGTCGAGCCCGGCATCTACTTGATCGATTCGCTGCTCGCGGCGGCACACGCCGACGCGCGGCGCGCGCACATCGACTGGTCGGTCGTTGATGAGCTCAAGCCCTTTGGCGGTGTGCGCATCGAGGACGATGTCGTCACCACGGCAACCGCGCCCGAGAATCTGACTCGGAATGCGTTTGCGAAGGCGGCCTGAAGGCTCAGGCGGCGGCTTTCTTGCGGCGCTTGGGGGCTTGCGCCTCCGGTGCTTGCGCCTCGTCCGGCGTGCCCTTCTTGCTCTTCTTCGGCGTCTTGGCGCCCTTGTCGTCGGTCTTTTCAGCGGCCACGACAGCCGAGTCGACCAACTGCATCAATGCCATGTCGGCCGAATCCCCCGGCCGCGGCTCCATTTTCAGGATTCGCGTATAGCCGCCGGCGCGCGCCTTGAAGCGCGGGCCTAAGTCCACGAACAGTTTTTCGACCACGCTGACATCGCGCAGGCGGGACAGCGCCAAGCGCCGTTTGGCCAGGGAATCCACCTTCGCCAGGGTGATCAAGGGCTCGATCACGCGGCGCAATTCCTTGGCCTTCGGCACCGTGGTGCGGATGGTCTCATGACGCAACAAGGAGGTTGCCATGTTGCGCAGCAACGCGTGACGGTGCGAGGAGTTGCGCGACAGCTGGCGCCCGCTGTTTCTATGCCGCATGTCAGATCCCGTCGCGTTCGTCGTCGCGCTTCAACCCCGGCGGCGGCCAGTTGTCGATGCGCATACCGAGGGTCAAGCCGTGGCTCTCGAGCACTTCCTTGATCTCGGTGAGCGATTTCTTGCCGAGGTTGGGCGTGCGCAGCAGCTCCACTTCGGTGCGCTGCACGAGATCGCCGATGTAATGGATATTCTCCGCCTTCAGGCAGTTGGCGCTGCGCACGGTGAGTTCCAGCTCGTCGACCGGGCGCAACAAGATGGGATCGAACTGCGTCTCGGTGGCCTTGGTGGTCGACTCGTCCTGTCCCTGCAAATCGACGAACACCGACAGCTGATCCTTGAGGATCCCGCCGGCGCGGCGAATCGCCTCTTCCGGATCGATCGTGCCGTTGGTTTCGATGTCGAGAATCAGCTTGTCCAGATCGGTGCGCTGCTCGACGCGCGCGCTTTCCACGTTGTAAGTGACCTTGCGCACGGGGCTGAACGAGGCGTCCAGCTGCAGACGGCCGATGGCGCGCGTTTGCTCCTCGAATGCCATGCGCTGCGCCGCCGGACGATAACCCCGTCCGCGCTCGACTTTCAGCGACATCGACAATTCGCCGGCCTTGGTCAAATTC
>CAYRAC010000797.1:0-2299 GCA_964422045.1 uncultured Steroidobacteraceae bacterium | reverse complement strand
TTCCGCGAGCGATGTCAATTCCATCTTGCGGCCGACCTGAACGATCAGCGGGTCGCCGAAGTAATCGCGCAGACGGGCGAGGATGCCGCTCATTGCCGATTGAGTGACATGCACGGCCTCGCCCGCGCGCGTGACGTTTTTCTCCGCCAGCAGAGCCTTGAGCGCCGTCAATAAATTGAGGTCGAGCTTGTGGTAGCGCATGGCGCTTGATTGTACGCCCCGGGCCGCGGCCCGCGGGTTTCCGCATGGGTGAACGTGATGGCGGGCATCGAAAGGATCGATTTCCGTCCCGAATCAAGTCGCTCCATGATGCATGAAACGTGCAGCCGTGAGTGGGCGGATGAATCTCGTAATTACAGGTGCCAACGGCTTCATCGGTAGGGCGTTAACCCAGCGCCTGCTGGGCGAGGACGCTGCGGCACCCGGCGGCTTGGGCGCCCATGGGCGGCTCACCCTGCTCGATCTCGGATTCGAAGGACCCGAGGACGCCAGAGTTCGCAGGCTTCCCGGCAGCATCGCCGACCCCGGCCTCGTGGCACGCGCCTTCGATGCACCGGTCGATGTATTGTTTCATCTCGCCAGCATCCCGGGCGGCATGGCCGAACAAAACTATGAACTGGCCCGCCAGGTGAATCTGGATGCGACGTTGAGTCTGATGGAAGCGGCGCGCACGCAGATGCTGGCGACAGCGAAACCGGTGACCGTGGTATTTGCAAGTTCCATCGCGGTGCTGGGCGCACCCTTGCCGGCGGTGGTCGACGATGCGACACCGCTCCGTCCACGCTTGACCTACGGTGCGCAAAAACTGATCGGCGAGATCCTGCTGGAGGACTTCTCGCGCCGCGCCTGGCTCGATTCGCGCTGCATCCGGCTGCCGGGAATCGTCGCCCGGCCGCCGCAGCGGACCGGACAGTTGTCGGCCTTCTTGAGCGACATCATTCAGGAATTGGCGGCGGGGCGCACCTTTGCGTGCCCGGTGGCCGCGGAGTCGACCACCTGGCTCATGTCCGTGCATCGCGTGGTCGACAATATCCTGCATGCGGCGCGCTTGTTCCCGGCCGGCCTGGCGAGGCGCGTCTGGACGTTGCCGGCGCTGCGCACGTCCATGTCGCAACTGGTGGCGGCGATCGCGAGCCTGTACGGCCGCGAGGTGCTGGAGCGGGTGTCGTATGGGTCAAACGCGGCGCTCGAAGCGAATTTCGGGCGCTATCCCCCGCTCAAGACGCCGGCGGCGGAAGAGGCGGGTTTTGCGCACGACGGCGACCTCGCCACGCTGGTGCGGCGCGCTCTGTTACCGATCCAATAATATGCAAAACAACCCCCTCATCGGCTGGACCGTGGATCGTTCCGTCATCCGCACGATCGGCAGCGGCTTGCAGCGCCCCGAGTGTATTCTCGCCGAACGCGACGGCACGCTGTGGAGCGCCGACGCGCGCGGCGGCGTGATGCGCATTCGCAGCGACGGCACGCAGCAGTTGATCGCGCAGACCGGACACCGGGGGGTCGACGCCGACAATCCAACCTCGTTGATCCTGGGCGGCGCCACGCTGCCAAACGGCATCGCGATGAACGCCGCAGGCGATTTCCTGATCGCAAACTTCGGCACCGACGCCATCGAGATCATGCACCGCGACGGCACGTCCCGAACCCTCTACACGCAAATTGACGGTCGGCCGCTTGGCAAAGCCAATTTCGTGCTGAGCGACTCGCGCGACCGCACCTGGTTCACGGTGACCACCCGGCTGGTGCCGTGGACGCGCTCGATCAACGAGAAAACGCCGGATGGTTACATCGGACTGATCGATGAGCAAGGGATCCGGATCGTCGCCGACGGCTTCGTCGGCACCAATGAGATTCGTTTCGATGCCCGCGAAGAGTGGTTGTATGTGGTCGAGTCGAACGCGCGCCGCATTTCGCGTTTGCGGGCACGTCCCGACGGCACGCTCAGCGATCGCGAGACCTTTGGGCCGAGCGATCTGGGGGGCACGCCCGACGGATTCGCCTTCGATGACTTCGGCAACCTCTGGATCACCATCGTGCAAACCGACCGGCTGGTTGCGCTCACTCCGGAAGGGCAGTTGCTGACCTTGCTCGATGACTGCGACGCGCAAGCGCGCGAAGTCTATGACAGGCATTTTTACGCAGGTACCATGACCCCGGAGATCATGGCCGCGACCAAAGGCAGCATCGCGCCTTGGATGGCGAGCCTCACCTTTGGCGGCCCGGACCTGCGGACCGTGTACTTGGGTAGCCTTATGGGAACCACCATTCCTTATTTCCAGGCGCCGGTCGCCGGCCT
>CAYRAC010000796.1:0-2303 GCA_964422045.1 uncultured Steroidobacteraceae bacterium | reverse complement strand
AATTGCAGCTGCAGCCCCGCGAATTTCGCCTGCTCGAATATCTGATGCGGCACGCGGGCCAGGTCGTCACCCGCACCATGCTGCTGGAGAACGTCTGGGACTATCATTTCGATCCGCAGACCAACGTCGTCGACGTGCACATCAGCAAGTTGCGGCAAAAGATCGACGCCGAGTTCGAGCGTCCGCTGCTGCGCACCGTGCGCAATGCCGGCTACACGGTGACCGCGGGTGACTAGAATGATCCGCTCATCCGCGGTGTCGTTGGCGCTCGCCTATGTGGCGCTCGGCATCACCGCGCTGGTGCTGTTTGCGGCGCCCTTATGGTACGCCTGGCGGGTCACGATCCAGGAGGGCCGCCAGGAAATTCTGCAAGCCGACGCACAGCGCCTCACCGATGTCTATCGCCGCGAGGGCGCCGGCGGCCTGAAGAGCTTCATCGACACCCGCGTCGGCATGCAGATCGCCGGCGACCGAATTCTGCTGCTGACCGACAGCTCGCTGCATCCGCTCGCCGGGAATCTTGCGATGTGGCCGGCGAGCGTTCCGGCCAAGGCCGGTAACTACGTGCTGCAGGTTGCGGTCGGCAATCAGCCCCCCGAACCGGCGCTGGTGCACGTTGCCGTGGTCGGCAACCAGATCCTGCTGGTCGGCCGCTACAACACGATTTTCGCATCGCTGCAGACGCATTTCTGGTACGGCCTTGCGGCCGCGATCGCGGTGCTGTCGATCGCGGGGCTGCTGGTCGGCGTCCTTACCCGCCGCGCACTGATGTCGCGGGTCGACAGCATCCGTCAAACCGTATCGGCCATCATCCACGGTGATTTGCAGCACCGCTTGCCGACGCAGCTGCAGGACGATGAACTCAATACCTTGTCGCGCACCATCAACGGCATGCTCGAGCAGATCGAGCTCTTGGTGCATGGCGTGCGCAACGTGTCCAATTCCATCGCCCACGACCTTCGCACCCCGCTCGCGGAGCTGCGCTCGCGACTCGAGGAGTTGGCGCTGATCCGCCCGCCGCCCGAGCAGGCGTTCGCGGAAATCGATGGCGCCGTGGCGGATGTGGATCGCGTCATTCGTATCTTCGATGCCCTGCTGCGGCTCGCCGAAATCGATGCCGGCATGCGCCGCTCCGGTTTCGTCGCTCTCGACATCTCGGACCTCGCTGCGAACGCGGTGGAATTCTATGCCCCTGCGGCCGAGCTCAAGAACATCCATCTCGGGTTTCGATCGGACGGCCCGCTCTCGGTGTCGGGAGATCCGGTGCTGCTCGCCCAGGCCTTGAGCAATCTGATCGACAACTCGCTGAAATATGCGCCGGTGAACGGCGTGATTGAAGTGGCAGTGCTGAAGCAGGGCGACGGCCACGTCGAGGTGTCGGTCACCGACAATGGTCCGGGCATCACGGACTCGGAAAAAAGCAAGGTCGTGGAGCGCTTCTATCGTGGCGATGCGAGCCGCGGGACGCCCGGTGTCGGCCTTGGCTTGAGTTTGGTGCAGGCGGTCGCCAAGCTACACGGCAGCGCCTTGGCGCTGTCGGACCAAAGCCCGGGATTGCGTGTAGCACTGAGCCTGGCGCTCGAAACCAGCATCGCTCAAGCAGCGCCGGCCGCAGCGCCGCAAGCGAGCGCAACACGTTCCACGGCGCGACTCACGCCGGCCGCAGAACTGCCGCCTTATCCGCAACGCTCGAATTGAAGCGCAAGCGAGGTAACGATAAGTACCCACTGCGCATCTGAATATGTCGCCTTGGCTATAAAAGTTGTTTATATACAATAGCTTGTGAATTTTACTTAATCTTGACCCGCTTGCAAGCCGATCTCAGAAATGCGATCCAGTTCTCGGTTGTTCGAGGCCTTGCGGGTCTATTCTGCAACCTGGTCTTAGTGGCAGTGAACGTTCAGCAAGGGTTATCCACAATGTCGCCGAAAGCCATTCTCTTTTCGATTGGTTGCGCGCTTGCCTGGTTCGTGTTGTTGCCGGTCCTCGTGGTCGGCGGCGCCCTCACCTTGTTTTCCTATGCGATTTTTGCCGAGGTGGCGAGTTTGCTCAGCGGCAAGCCCACCGAAACAGTCGATAGCGCCGCGGCGCGCGAAATTGCCCGCCGCATGTGCGGCTATGCGGTCGAGCGGCGCAGGACGCGACGCCACACCTAAACGCCCTCAGCGACGTGAACGACCCCACGTCAGCATCATCGTAACGGCGTAGTTCCACACCGCGCCGACGAGTATTCCGGCGACTGCCGCCGGCAGCCAGCCGTGACCCAGTCCATAGACGGTGGATGCCACGCCCAAATTCGCAAA
>CAYRAC010000795.1:0-2305 GCA_964422045.1 uncultured Steroidobacteraceae bacterium | reverse complement strand
CTGCATCTGACTCGAGCCGAGCGCTGCATGCACATCCGTCATGCGATAGTTGTAGCCCAGTTCTATCTGCTGGTAGAACCATGGACCATCCGGCGGCTGAGTCATCTCATCGACGTCTCGAGTGATGCCGTGGCTGCGCAGCCGGGCCATGTGGCGCGCCAAGGCGCCATCGTTTGTGACCGCCATGCCGCCCTCCGCGGTTGTGACGATTTTTACCGGATGAAAGCTGAACACCGTGATGTCGCTGTAGACGCACTTCCCGATGGGGTCACCAAGATAGCGTCCGCCGATCGCGTGGGACGCATCCTCGATGATGCGAAAGCCGTATTGCCGGGAGAGCGCGTGGATCGCTTGCATTGGACATGGCCGGCCGGACAGATGCACCGGAATCACCACCTTCGGCAACTGTCCCATGTCCTCGGCCCGCGCGAGCTTTCGGCTTAGACACTCGACGCTCATGTTGTTGGTATTCGGATCGATGTCCACGAAATCGACTTCGGCGCCGCAGTAGCGCGCGCAGTTCGCGCTGGCCACGAATGTGATGGGACTGGTCCAAACCCTGTCGCCGGGCCCGACGCCGAGCGCTGCACAGGCTATGTGCAGAGCCGAGGTAGCGCTATTGGTGGCAACCGCGTGCCGGGCGCCGCAATAGGCGGCAACGGCACGCTCGAACGCGGGAACCACCGGTCCCTGCGTCAAGAAATCCGACCGAAGCACATCGACCACAGCCCGGATGTCTGCCTCGGAGATCTCCTGCCGGCCGTAGGGAATATGATCCGTCATATCTTTCCGACCTTGTCGCGATTCTTCTCGATCCATTGCCTCAGAGTCTCGACGCTCATCCATTCCGAATTGTTATCTGAGGAGTACGTGAAATCCGGCGCCACCTTCTTGCCGTCGTTTATCCGCACGGGATCCTGGCTCCAGTTGTGGAGAGCGGGCAAGATCTTGAAATGATCGTCGTACTCGTAGGTGTGCTGCGCGTCCTCGGTGCCGATCATCTGCTCATGAAGCTTCTCGCCGGGGCGGATGCCGACGACCGTGCAGCGCGCTTCCGGCGCCACGGCGCGCGCAATATCGGTCACCTTGATCGAGGGAATTTTCCTCACGTAAATCTCGCCGCCAACCATATCTTGCAGGGCATGCCATACGAGACTCACCCCCTGCTCGAGGGTAATCATGAAGCGGGTCATGCGCTCGTCGGTGATCGGAAGCACTCCGCTCGCGGCGAGCGAAAGAAACAACGGCAGCACCGATCCGCGCGAGCCCATCACGTTGCCGTACCTGACGACGCCGAAGCGGGTGTCGTCGGCGCCGGAGTACGAGTTGCCGGCGATGAACAGCTTGTCCGACACGAGTTTGGTCGCCCCGTAAAGATTCGCGGGGCCGCTCGCCTTGTCCGTCGAGAGCGCGACGACGCGTTTCACACCCCGATCGATGGCCGCGTCGATGAGGTTCATCGCGCCGACGACATTGGTCTTGACGCACTCGAAGGGATTGTATTCGGCGGTCGGAACTATCTTGGTCGCAGCGGCATGGATCACGTAATCGATGCCGGTCAGCGCGCGCGCCAATCGGTCCTTGTCGCGCACGTCTCCGATGAAGAAACGCACCCGGTCGTCATTGCGATAAGCCTTTGCCATCTCCCATTGCTTCATTTCGTCGCGCGAATACACCACAAGACGTCGGGGATTGTGTTTGGCGAGGGTCAGGGCCACAAAAGCATGTCCAAACGATCCGGTTCCGCCGGTGATCAGGAGAGACTTATTCTGCAGCATGTTCAATAGTGTGCCTGTCGTTTGCTGTGGTTGCGAAAATTTGGCGTCCTATCATGCGGCGGCATGAGCCATGCGCCGAAAGCTCGGACTATGCTCGAGCAGATACTCGTACGAGCCTTGTGCCACCACCTTGCCGTGATCGAGTTCCACTATCACGTCGCAGCGCCGGACCGAGCTCAGCCGGTGTGCAATCAGGAGGATGGTCAGCTCGCGGCTGAGTCCGTGGATCGCCTCCATGACCGACTGCTCGGTGGCGTTGTCGAGAGCACTCGTGGCTTCGTCGAAGACCAGCACGCTCGCCTGTTTGTAGAGCGCCCTCGCAATACCGATGCGCTGTCGTTGACCACCGGAGAACCGGATGCCGCGCTCGCCCACCAACGCGTCGTAACCCTCCGGCCTGCGCTCGATGACCTCCGCGATCTGCGCCTGCTTCGCAGCTTGGCGCATACGCGGCAGGTCGATCAGTTCGCGTGGAACACCGAAGGCGATATTCTCGGCGAGGGTGGCATCGGCCAGGTAGATGCTCT
>CAYRAC010000794.1:0-2307 GCA_964422045.1 uncultured Steroidobacteraceae bacterium | reverse complement strand
AAGCCGCCAACGCTCTGAAATCCAAGGCGGCGTCGGCAGCACCAGTAGCGAACTTGCGAGATCGAGAGCGGCCTGAGAAATGCTCACGCTATGCGTGAGCACGCCGTGAATGATCATTTCAATAAAGCCGACCAGAGAACCGACGACGATTAACGGGTACAACCGAATCAGGCGACGCTGCAAAAATCCAAACAGCCAGCCCTGCCGCAGCCGCTCATCGAATGCACGGGCGATGACATAGCCGCTCAGCAAAAAGAAAAAATCTACCGCCAAGTAGGCGTGCGCCGGCAGCCAGCCGAGATTGAAGATCGAGCAGCCATGCAAAAGCACCACGGCGATCGCCGCCACTCCCCGCAGCCCGTCGAAGATGGTGACACGGTCGCGCACCGCCGTCGTTACCGCTTCTTCATCACGATCAGAAAATGGTCCCCCATTGCACGCAGCAACGGCCAATGAGAGACCCGCCGGTCGAGGCGCTGCAATCGTTCATGCCAGACAGGGTGGTGCTCGCGGACCCAGGTCAAGTACGGGGGCGGCGAAAATAGGCAGAGCCCCCGATGGTGCTCGAGACGGAAGTTCTGTCTGAATGCCCGGTAAAATTCGCGCGGCCCGAAGTAGCGAGCCCAAATGGTGTGCTCGTTCATGCTGATGGGCACGACTTGACGGTGAAACCTGACGGTCGCTCTCGCCCAGCGACGCAGCCGCAAATAGTGCGCAATTTCCCAAGGGCAATAACGGCCGATCACCGTAAATACCAAAACGCCATCGGGCCGCAGCAGACGAGCGCACTCCTGTGACACGTCGCCAAGATCCGGCACGCAATTCAGAGGACCGAGATTCGAATAGACGCCATCATACCGTCCGGCGCCGTTCAAGTGCCGCAGCTCGTGGGCGCCGAGCGCAACAGGTTCGATCCAATCCTGCACGTGTTCCGATTGAGCTCGTTCGCGAGTCCGCTGCACCATGGCGCCCGACCAATCCATCGCCGTCACTACGTGCCCGCGCTTGGCCATGCGCACGGCGTCCAGCCCAGTGCCACAGCCTAGGTCGATCAAGCGGCTGGGGCCTGGGAACGCAGCATCCAACGACCGCCACATGTCGCGGCGCATCTCTTGAATCTGATCGTTATTGCCGCGCGGGCCGTCATAGTCCGCGGCGACGCTATCAAAGGCGTCCCGAGTATCGCGCAATTGTGGACCGGAAAGCGTTGTCATACGACCATAACCGCACCGACAGGGTACTAACGAGGTTAGTACCTCAAGAGCGCTCAATTGTTACCCGATCTGGTGTCCGATCCGTTTGGTGAACGATCCGCCGGCTTCACCCAGCGCATGCGGCTCCTGGGCGCGAAATTTCGCTTCGACAGCAACAGCGAGGAATTGCTGGGTTTGGTGAATTGTGCCTACCAAGGCCTCCCGCGTCACCGTTTGTCGGGCTACGACGGCGAGCTTCGGGTGAGCCTGCTGCTCACCGGCGGGAAACAGCGCCTCGGTCGCGGCGAGCCGCCGCCGCTTAAGATGCTTTCAGGCGCGGCTCTGCTGGCCGGCGCCACACCTGAAGCAGACTTCGCGGTCATATCGCCGCGAGCCCACTCGGCGCTCGTGGTGGTCAGCCCGCGGATGCTGCGTTTTCCCTACCACACGCGTTATGAATTAATCGAATTCGCCGTGTTCACGCTGGCCGCACGCGCGCAGCGTTTGGTGTCGCTGCACGCGGCGTGCGTCGGCCGGCACGGCCGCGCTTTGCTGCTGATCGGTCCGAGCGGCTCTGGAAAGACCACTGTGGCGTTGCATTGCCTGCTGGACGGCTTTGATTTTCTCTCGGAGGATAGCGCATTTGTCAGTCCCGACACGATGCTGGCTACCGGCGTCTCGAACTATGTGCACATCCGAGCCGACTCTCTGCGCTGGCTGGGCCGGTCGCGAGTTGCAGCGGTGATTCGACAATCGCCCGTGATCCGGCGCCGCAGCGGCGTCAAGAAGTTCGAGGTCAATCTGCGGCGCGGCGGCTTTAGACTTGCTCGATCGCCGCTCAAGATCGTGGGCACGGTATTTGTATTGCCGCACAGCGCCGGCGACCGGCCGGTACTGCAAGCCATCTCGAAAGCGTCGCTGCTCGCCAATCTAGCCGACACTCAGGGCTACGCAGCGGGCCAGCCGCCCTGGGCAGACTTCCGCAGGAATATGTCGCGCCTCGACTGCTTTGAGCTTCGCCGAGGCAGCCATCCGCGGGAGGCAGTACAGGCGCTGCGCTCTGTGCTGGATGCCCGCTGAATGCGCATCGCACTGGTGGTGCCGGGCGGCGTCG
>CAYRAC010000793.1:0-2308 GCA_964422045.1 uncultured Steroidobacteraceae bacterium | reverse complement strand
ACAACGAACACGATCGGAACGGCGCCCCGCATGCACGATGCGTTCGATTCAGTAGGTTCCGCTGATCGCATTGGTTGAAATGACCGTAGCGGCAGGCATGTCGATTCTCAAATATCGTATCGATTGCGAAGAATGATCAGCTGAACGATCAAATCGCTCTGGGCGGTGAAATAGAAGGCGAGCACCAGCGGATCAGGCAGGCCGCGCTTATCATAGTTGCCATCGACGTTGGCCGTCACGATGAAGTTATCGTAGTGGTTGATCACCTTGGTCACGTTCATCGTCAGTCTCTCGCCGATGATATCGCGCTTGGCCCACTCTCTGATGGTCGGTTTTCCCCAGTAGTCCCGTAACTGATCATTGACGAGAGCGTCCTCCGCAAAAGTGGACATCAATCGCTCGAGATCGAAGCTGTTGGTTGCTTCAACGTAGGCGGCCACCAGGGTTGGGAGGGCGACCGGCGCGTTCGGCGGAACAGAGGACTTCGTCATGGAATCGGACTCTAAAGGTAGTCAACAATTGGACGTAACGAACATACCCGGTGGTAGAACGGCCTGGCCAGTTTTATGACGTTAGAAAATGTTAGAACGGCGAAGGGATCGCGGTTCAGCCGGGTCTCCAGCCCGCAAAGGATGGTACGGCGGGTGGTCGCGGGCGTGGCGTGGACCCGCTAGAACGGTTATCGCAAATCCTCAAGGAAAGCGCGCGCCAGCTTGAGATCTGCGGTTTCGAATCCTTCCGTGAAGCGGTCGTACACGAGACCCAAGGTATGCCGGGCTTGGTCGCGCTGCCCGCCTTCGCAGAGCAAGCGGGCCAAGACCATGCTCGACCTCAGCTCCCAGGCGAGTGCAGATTGCGTGCGTGCGACAACGAGTGCCTCCGTCAGGCAGTTCATCGCCGATTCACGGTCATGTCGTGCCGCGAGAATCTGCGATTTAATCCGGAGCAGCTCAGACAAGTCCAATTGCTGTCCACTATTTGTTGCGCGCGCGATGGCTCCATTGATCGTAAAAAGCGCCTCCTCGAATTCTCCAATTTTGCACAGGCCCGCTGCAGACGCGCCGCTGAAGCGCGAGAGATGGACGTTGTACTGTTGAGCGCGCAAGCTCTCCAGCGCGCTCCGTAGCAAATCGAGACCGGCTTCCGGCTGATCGCGGGCGATGGCAAGTTCGCCCTTCAGCGCGATGCCGAGGGCATGGTACGGTGCAAGCGAGTATCGTCTAGTATGTATGATCAGCTGCTCGATGATGTCGCCGGCTCTTGGCAAATCCCCGGTCCACAGTAAGAACGTCGAGGCGTAAAGGAGCGTAATGCAGATCGGAACTGGGTGGCCTTGGCGGGCCGCTTCATCAATGGCCTTTCGCAAGATTCTAAGCGCCCGATCGGAAAAGCCACGCAGCCACAGGGTGCGGGCAAGGATGACGGGGTGGAAGATGCGCGGAGAAAAATTGGGGAAGTTGCTGTTGAAGGGACCAATCTCGACCGTGAGTTCCATGCCGCGCTCACAATGGAGTTGCGCCGCGGCTTGGTTGCCCAGAAAGTGGTGAGTAATGCCCAACCACGACTCTGCCCAGACGGTGCCGGCCGGGTACGCGGCAGCCTGCGCAATGACGCCGGTCTGTTCCGCGACCGCCAGGGCGCCGCGGATGTCGCCAAACCGATATAAGGAAACGTTCAGATTGGCAAGAAGGCGCAGTTGCCGCGCACGGTCCTGGAAAGCTTCCGCAAGCGCTAGTCCACGATCGTATTGGGCGCGAAGCTGATCGGTGTGACCCCTCGTGTACATCGACGACAGCGCCAGGGCTTCCTGAAGAATCAACTCCTGTCTGGTGCCACGGCTCGCGTCGTCGAGAGCCGCCAGCGCCCGTTCACACCAACCCCTGCACTCCTCGAGTAGCGACGATTTGACGAACAGGGGCGTCGCCCAGGCTGCGAGCTCGATCCCGACCGCGACATCCCCACGGTCGGACAGCGCCCATGCGAGCGCCGCCCGCACGTTGCCGAAATGCGAAGCGTACCCGGACAGATCATATTCGCCGAATAACGACTGGATGATCTCGTCGTGTTTGAGAAACTCGGAATAAAAGATCGCATGGCGCCGCGCGATTCGATCCGCATCGCCCCGCTCTACGAGTTTGGTGGCGGCGTAGAAGCGCGTGGTGTCGAGCAGCCGATAGTATGTCGATTCGTTGATGACGGTCGTGGATATCAAGGACTTTGTAACCAGGTTCGCAACCGCGTCGATAGCCCCCGCTTCGTCTACGTCCGTGTGCGACGCAACAGAGCCGGCGGCCTGAAGCGTGAAGTC
>CAYRAC010000792.1:0-2325 GCA_964422045.1 uncultured Steroidobacteraceae bacterium | reverse complement strand
GCGACGGCAGCGACGACAACAGCTCGTGGAACTGCGGCGCGGAAGGGCCGACCGACGATGCGCAAATCAACGAGCTGCGCGAACGGCAAAAGCGCAACTTCTGGTGCTCATTGATGTTCGCGCAGGGCTCGCCGATGATTTCGGGCGGCGATGAATTGAGCCGCACCCAGGGCGGCAACAACAACGGCTATTGCCAGGACTCGGAGATTTCCTGGTACCACTGGGATCTGGATGCGCCGCGCACGGCATTCCTGGAATTTGCGAAGCGCGTGCTTCAGTACCGCAAACGGCATCCTAATTTTCATCGCTATGCGTTTTACGACAGCGACTCCGAAGCCAAGCACCCCGACAAGAACATCGTCTGGTTCAGAGCGGATGGCAAGCGCATGGTGGCGTCCGACTGGGAGGACGGCGGCTGGATGCGAACGCTCGGCATGTTCATCAACGGCTTGGCGCCGGAGATTCGCGACAGCGAGGGACGCTGTGCCGAAGACGCGGACTTCCTGTTGTTGCTCAATGCCTATCATGAACCCGTGTCGTTTCGCATTTCACACCAGCTGCACCCCGCGGGCTGGAAGGTCGCGTTCGATACGGCGCGGCCGACGCTGCCCGTGGAACAGGAAGCGGTGAAGCGCAATCGTCTGGTGAGTTTGGCCGCGCGCTCCTTCGTCGTGCTCAGTCATGAGCGCTAAATGGATTGCGAGTTATCGTCTGCAGCTGCATGCCGGATTCCCCCTGAGTCAGGCGCAGCGCGTACTGCCGTACTTGACGGATTTGGGAGTGAGCCACGTATACCTGTCGCCGTGTCTGCAAGCGGTGCCCGGCAGCCAACACGGCTACGATGTGACGGACCCGACGCGGATCAGCGAGGACCTCGGCGGCGAAGCGGCGTGGTCGGGGTTCGTAGACGCGGCGCAGCGTCTCGGGCTCGGCATTCTCCTCGATATCGTGCCGAATCACATGTCCGCCTCGCACTTCAATCCCTGGTGGGACGATGTGCTGACGCATGGACCGTTCAGCAAATTCGCCGAGTACTTCGATTTTCGCATCCGGCCGCGGCACCCCTTCCATGTGCACATCTGCTCGCTGGCTCGTCCCTACGGCGCGGCGCTCGATGCCGGTGAACTCAAAATAGAATCGCTGCGCGGGCGTCCGCGCGTGCGCCATTACGACAGCACCTGGCCGCTCAATCCGGCCTCTTGGGGCGCGCTGTTGTGGTCGGACAAAAAGGCGGCCGGCGAAGCGGCCGCCGGCGATGCGGCGGCTGCTTGCTTCGGCGAGCTCGCCCGGCTGCAGCAGATCGAGGCGCCGACCGATCAAGATCGGCACGCCTATGCGAGCCGTGCGAAACGGGCGACGGCGATGCTCGCTGAAGCGCACGTCAGCGGTCGGTTGCGCGCGGCGGTGGAGCGCGCGCAAGGCGACCCGCTGGTGCTCGATGCCGTGCTGCAACGCCAGTTCTACTCGCTGCATGGCTGGAAACTCGCGGGTGAACTCGGCAATTATCGGCGCTTCTTCGACGTCGGCGGCTTGAGCGGGATCCGCCAGGAAATACCCGCGGTGTTCGCCGCCAGCCATGCGCGGGTGGCGGCGATGCTTGCCGCCGGTGATATCGACGGCGTGCGGGTCGATCACCCGGACGGCTTGCGCGAGCCGCTGGAGTATTTCAAGCAGCTGCGCTCGTTGCTGCCGCAGGGACGAATCTACGTCGAGAAAATATTGGAGAACGACGAACGCCTGAAGGAGGATTGGCCGATTGACGGTACCGTCGGCTACGAGTTCCTGGCCAAAGCGAATCGCTTGTGGATGGACAGCCGGCGCGCGGAGACCCTGACCGCCACCTATGCGGATTTTACCGGACACTCGGTGAACTTCGCAGCGCTGGTGCGCGAGAAGAAGCACGCCATCGTCGAATCGACCTTCGTCGCCGAGCACGAACGGGTGAGCGCAGCCGCGCTCAAACTCGCGCGCGCCGAGCCGCATACCCGCGACTTGAGCCCGCGGCAGTTGCGCGAGGCATTGGCGCGCCTGATCGTCGCCATGCCCATCTACCGAACTTATCGCACGCTCAATACGCTGCATGAGGATGACAAGCGCGTGCTGCTCGAGGCGCTGCAGAGCGCGCGCATCAGCGCGCCGGAAATCGATCCTGCGGCGTTCGATTTCCTGGCGGCGCTGCTGACCAAATCGCGGTTGAACGACGCCGAGGCGCAGTTCGTCGCGCAGTGGCAGCAATTGACGCCTGCCGTCATGGCCAAGGGCGTCGAAGACACGACGTTTTACTGCTTCGATCGGCTGGTGTCTTGCAACGAAGTGGGTTCGCAG
>CAYRAC010000791.1:0-2328 GCA_964422045.1 uncultured Steroidobacteraceae bacterium | reverse complement strand
TCTTGGCTCTGCAATTTGAAGATCAACCGCAAAAGCAACTTCAAAAGCGGCGGACAAGAGTGTCCGCTCTACACGGGGGCTAGCGCCATTTCTTTAAGCTGGGCCAGAGCTGTTCCAAGGTGCCGAACTTTGCGCCGCGGCAGATGAATACCCGGAGTTGGCGCTCGAGCGCATAGGGGTTGTCGGGTGACGTGCCCACCAACTCCACATGCTCGAAGAGCGTTTCGAGCCGTTCCCGTTTGTCGTCGAGCACGATTAAACAATTGCCGGAGTATCCGCGCGGCCCCCATAACCACCATGTCTGATGTCCGCTGAGCGATTGCGGCAGCCCGTATTTCGGGCCGAGAAAGTCGATGGCTCCGGCTTGCCCATAGTCTTGCGCGAAAATTCCGCAGTCATTGCGTTGATCGACAGGGAGCTGATTCCATGCGATCGCGACCTCGTCCACAATTTCGTTCCAACCGAACTGGTCGGCGTAGTGCTGCGGGAGGGTGACTCGCATGTGACTGTGCTCACTGCGCGGCACCTTGATGGGCAGCCGATCCATGTAGGGAATGAATTGCTCGATGGGCAGAATGGGGACAGCGAGAGGCGCGAAGACAGCGCCGCCGGCGAGCAATAGTACGGCGATTATCGGCTTCAGCCATCCTTGGCGGATCCGATCGATGGCATCGTCGATCAGAACAGATCCGGCGGCGAGATAGACGGGGTAAATCGCAGCCAGATAATAATTTTTCCCTTGGAGGATTACGAAGACGGCGAAGCTAACGAGGTAGGCAATTCCGAGGAAGCGGTAGGGCTTGAAGCGCTGTGCCGCGAGAAATGCGATCAAACCCGTGATCCAGATCAAAGCGTTCAAATGATGGAGGAGCAGGACTTGCTGTGAAAAGAATTCCCACGGAGAGAGTACAACGTCGCGGCCTTCGGCCTTGATGTTGCGCATGAGTTCGACGAAGGGCCAGTGGTAGGCGACATTCCAGAGCAAATTCGGTAGAAAAATCAGAAAGGCGGCCGCGCCGCCCAGCCACAGCCACTTGCCCAGCAGAAAGCGCCGCTGGTCGGTCAGCAGGAGCCCGATGACAATGGCAAAGCCGAGCACCGCGATCGAATATTTTTCCTGCATGCCGATTCCGGCCACTACGCCGAACCACAGCCAGTAGCGCGCGTCACATTTCGCGGCGAGAATTGCGAAATACACGCAGCCCATCCAGAGCAGCGGTTCGAGATCGCAATTGGAGGTGAGCAGGCTTCCGCCGGACAAGTAAATGGGCGCGATCAAAATCGTCAGCGCGCTGAGCGCCACGGCAAATCGCTTGCCGCCTAATTCGCGTGCGATCATGCCCGTCATAAGGATCAGCGCCGAGGCGGACAGGGCAGGCATCAAGCGGACGCTGCGCAGCGAATCTCCGAAGACGGCGCGGAAGATGCGGCTTAGAATCGGCAACAGGGGCGGCTGGTCCACGTATCCCCAAGCCGGATGATTTCCACAGACGATGTAATCGAACTCGTCGCGAAAATAACCATAGCGTCCGTTGCAAACGATGTGCAGCACGAGGCTGAAGGCGGCGATGCCCGCGACGGCGAGCATTCCATTCTTTGCCCAGCTTGGTTCGGAGGAGCGATTTGCCGGCGATCCGGCAGCAAGGCCCTGCATGGTGAAGGGAAGCATAGCGAAGAGGGCGGCAGCTTGTCACTCTTTCTTGGCTGAATCCGACGAATTCACATGCGAAAAGTCAGTTGAGATGCGACAATAAAGGCTCCCCGATGACCATCTCTGCGATCAGTGCCGTTACGCCGGAGATGATCCGAGAGCACGGCCTCACTTCGGAAGAATTCGAAAAAATCAAACAGTTGCTTGGCGGACGCGAGCCCACGCGGACTGAGCTCGGCATCTTTAGCGTGATGTGGAGCGAGCATTGCTCTTACAAATCGTCGCGGGTTCACCTGAAGCGTTTGCCCACGCGCAGCAAGCTGGTGGTGCAGGGACCGGGCGAAAATGCCGGCATCGTCGATATTGGCGACGGCTGGGCCTGCGCGTTCAAGATCGAGTCGCATAATCATCCGTCGTTTATTGAGCCGTTTCAGGGGGCGGCTACGGGCGTCGGCGGAATTCTGCGCGATATTTTCACTATGGGTGCGCGGCCCGTGGCCGTGATGGACTCGCTGCGGTTCGGGCCGATCTCGGCAGATGCCAGACTGCGCTCGGCTGTACGGCCAGGGTCGGCCGTCGCTACGCAAGCGGAAATTCACAAGAATCATTCTGTGATGGAAGGCGTCGTGTCTGGTGTCGCTTCGTACGGAAATTGTTTTGGCGTGCCGAACCTTGGC
>CAYRAC010000790.1:0-2331 GCA_964422045.1 uncultured Steroidobacteraceae bacterium | reverse complement strand
ATCAGGGTTCCATCGGGCGAAAAAAAAACCCTCGAGAAACATCCTCCATACGGAGCAGAGACCGACGCCAGCACCGGGCCGCCGGTGACGGCAGTTACTTGTTCACCCCACACCGGTTCAAGCCCGGGAACGACGGTAGTCGCCGTACCCGTAGCGATGACTTGGCCGCTCGGCGCCAGAGCAAACAGAGTGCCCCCAGGAATGCCGAACGAATTGATCAGCGTTCCGGCTGGTAGCGAGTATACGTTGAGTGAGACCGAATATTCCGACATCGCGGCCAGCACCATTCCGTCAGGCGACATTTGGATGCTGCCGCCCGAAAACGCGATCGTGTTCTGCACCGTCTGGGTCTGCGGATTGATGACGACTATCTGTCCCGATGCCGTGCCCACCGCCGCGAGCCCGCCGCCGCTGGCGATGCTCCATGCGGCACCGAGCGTCAAGAACTTTGGCGTCGAGGCGAGGCTCTTCCCGTCGAGCAGCACGCCGTTCGAGTTGCCGATGTACCAATTGGAGGCCGAGGTTGCCGCGTAGGCGGTATTGATCGCGATCGGCAGCGTGTAGTTGGCCTCAACCGCACTTGCACCTGACAGGTCGACAATGGTCACTTGAAAATCGCCATTTACGGCGGCGCCGGGCATGAGCGCAAGGGTCGCGCCGGAGGCTATTTCGTAGGCGACGCCGATAGGCCAGTTTGGGACGGAGAGCGCCGGGGTTTGGCTCGCACCCACTGCGTAGATATCGATAGAACCCCCCGAACCGCCCGAGGTGACCCAGAACCAGTTGCCCGTCCCAGAAATCGCAGAAGGAATGTTTTGATACGACGGAAGTGTCGGCACCGTCTGATCCTGTTGCACGCTTGCGCTCGAATAGGTCCACACGGTCGTTGATGTGGTCGTCGACATCGTGGTCTGAAAGTGACTGCCGTCCACGAACCACTCGCTGAATGCGCCTTGGAACGCAGGCCCCAACGAGGATGCGCCGGTACTCAAAGAAATGGTTTGGATCACGCTCTGGCCGAGCGGCCCCAATGCCACCTGAATTTGCCCCACCGCCGCGAACGCATTCGCTTTCGAGTAGTCGCCCGCGCTCGAGTACAGGCTCTCGCCTGTGGGGGACCACGCGGTTAGCCCCGTGGTGCTACCGGTCGCGATGTAGCTGCCATCCGGTGCCAGCTGCCACCAAGAGTAAGGTGTCGTGATCGTCGCCTGCACCTGTCCGTCGGAGGTCGCCAGCACCTGCAGGCTGTTCGCCCCCGCTGTCACGATGGTCGCGCCGGCCATACTGATCGAACCGCTGCATGCAAAGCTCGTCACCATCGCATCGGTTGTGGTGTCCCACAGAATGCAGTGCCCGGAGGTCTCCTGGCTCAGGGCGCGCGAAGCAGTGAGTTGCAGCCCCGTGATTGGAGTCACGTGACCTAGGTCGAGCAGTACCCCCGACCAGACCTGGATCGTCACCGCGGCCTCGGTGCTGCCGGTCGCGTTGCTGGCAGTCACCGTATACGTGGTCTTGGCGGCGACGGCCGATGGCGTGCCCGAGATCGCGCCGCTCGCGCTGTTAAGCGAAAGCCCCGCCGGGAGCGCGGGGCTCACCGAGTAACCCGTGATCGTCCCCGACACGGTCGGCGTGAGCGGCTTGATTGCCGTGCCGACCACGAACGCAGTAGCCGATGGGTAGCTAAGATCCGCGGGCGCCGGCATCGGCGGGGAACCGCCACCGCCGCAGCTGCAAAGCTCGATCGCCAACAGGACAATGGCAGCACGGCATTTCATTTGCGCTCTCTCGCCGATTACAGGCGGTGCGGTCGGAGACCTTCAGAAGTCCGCGGCGCGTGTATTCTCGCACTTCAGTGCGTGAGCGACAACCGATGTGCAGTTTCCGAGGGAATGCGAATTATCGCCCTCTCCGACAGAAATGGGTGAGTTTGCACGACCGAACTGTATCGCAATCCAAGTTGCCCCACGTAAGACGCGAGCGGCCGCTTCGTGGCAGTCATTTCAGAGCCATCAAGGACGGGTCATCGCCGCTCCGAGCGGCTCGCGGACGGTGCGGTTTCCCTCCGGCGCGTCTCGACCCCTTGTCAGCCACTTAGGACTGTCCGCTTTCGGGAATCGTAACGTTAGAAGGGTATAGCGGTCGATCCCAGTTAAGATCAAGGTGCACGCGACACTAATTAGCTAATTTCTTACCCAATAGGTGCCGCTGGTTAGTCCCGAGCTCGATGGCTAGAAGGGGACTTTGTCGATCCCCGCGCGCCCGCCTCCATGCGCCACCGATCATCCGCGCGGCCTGCCGCCGGCAACGACGATGGGTTCGTCGAGGGCTTGC
>CAYRAC010000789.1:0-2331 GCA_964422045.1 uncultured Steroidobacteraceae bacterium | reverse complement strand
CTCGCCGCTTGGCCGCAGCGCGCGCGCCGCCGCTGCGGCACGCGGCGGATGCGCGTCCGCGGCCCCGCGCTGCGCGGGCGTTTGCACCGGGCGCACCCACTCGGTGACCTGCTGCATCCACCGCTGGTAGCGATCGAACGTCCACATGCCCTCGTCGCCGCCCGACTGCAGCACATTGGCGATCTGGCTGAAGTTTCCCGCGCGAATGGTTCCCTTGGCGCCGGAACTCGGCAGCAATATTTCGCAGCGCGGGACCCGCAAGCGATGCGCGCTCAGGAAATCCAGCCGCTGACAGCTCAATCCCACCAGACAATCGGCGAGCTGTGCGCGCACGCTCGCCTGGACATCGGAAGGAAAGGACATGCAAAGCCGGCTCAACGCTTCGGCGCAGGTCGCGGAGTGCATGGTGGCCAGCACCAGATGGCCCGTTTCCGCAGCATTCAAGGTCAGTCTCATCACTTCGGGCGTGCGCATCTCGCTCACCACGAGTACGTCGGGATTCTCACGCAGCGCATCGATGATCCCCTGCTCGAAGCTCGGTGAATGCGTCGGAATCTCCCGTTGCCGGATGAACGAGCGGCGGTTGCTGTAGATGTATTCGAGCGGACTTTCGAGCGTGACGATATGCCGGGCACGCGTCGCATTGATTTCCTCGATGAGCGCGGCCAACGTCGTCGATTTGCCGGATCCCGTCGGCCCCGAAATGATGATCAAACCCGCCGTCGCGTCGATGAGCTTGCGAAAATCCGCATGCAGATTGCAGCCGTGCAAGTCGTTGATGGACGGCGCCAGCAGCCTAACGGCCACGGCCACGCCGCGCAGCGTTTGATAAAAATTGACCCGGCAGCGCACGCCGCCGATGGCGATCGACATGTCGGCGGAGCCGCGCTCCTTGAACTGTCTCCAGCCGGCGCCGCCGAGCAAGTCTTGAGCCGCCTGCACCAGCGTGTCCTGGGTCACGGCGCCGAGCGTCTGCAACTCGCCGCGCACGCGCGCGACCAGCGGAGTGCCGGCTTCCACGTGCAGGTCGCTCGCGCCGAGCGACCACGCCTGCCCGATCCACTCGTCGAAGATCATTTTGCCGGCAGATCCTTGAGCTCTTGCGTCGCCTCGCGCTGAATTTGCTGAATTTTCTCCTGCATCGGCTTCATTTGACCCTGCACTTCGCTCATCAGATTCTGCGTGACGAGCGGCATTTTATTGATCAGCGCCTGGCCCGCGGCGGTCCGATAAAACGCCATCATTCCATCGAGTTCATCCTGGGTGAAGGAAGCCCGATAAATTCTCACGTACATGGCTTCCAGGGTTTGCCAATTGAGCATCTCATCGAGAGCGGCCTGCATCCGGGTCTGCATGCGGTCGATGATGGCTTGTTTCTCGGGAGTCAACGGTTTGCCCTGCACGGCCTGCTGCTGTGCCGCCGCCACCAGCGAATTGATCTGCAGCTTGATGGTGTCGATCAATTTGTGAGCGTTCGTGATCGCGAGCATTTCGCGGATCGAGTCATCGCTCGCCGGTGCATCGTTGGCGAACGCCGTCGCGCTGCACGCGAGGCTTGCCGTCAGGCAGACGATGAGCAGCCAGTGTGAAATCTTCAAGAGACTCTCCTCAGGTTTTCGGCCGGCTATTTTCGCGAGCCGAGCAGTGCGAACCCGGCGCCCTGTGGGTCGGCGGCTTGGATGATCCACTGACCGCCCGGAACCTGAATCGGCCCCTGCAGGATCTTGCCGCCGCCGCCGGTGACCCGCGCCGCGGCGGCATCGATGTCGCCGACGTTGACGTAGAACAGCCAGAATCGGGCGTTGGCAGCGGCTGGGCTGTTGAACATTGCGCCGATCGGCGTGCCGCCGCAGGTGAACAATTGGTAGCTGCCCATGGGTCCCATGTCGACCGCGTCTCCTTTGAGCCAGCCGAACATCTCGCTATAGAACTCGAACGCCTTGGGCCACTCGCGGGTATGCAGTTCGTGCCAGCCGACCTGTCCGATGTCGCTCGAGACCGGCGCACGCTCACCGCTCTGGCTCGGTTTGAACAAATTGAAGGCCGCGCCCTGCGGGTCGGCGACGACGGCGAAACGGCCGACGTTGGGGATATCACTCGGCGCCGCGATGATCTTGCCGCCGAGTCGCTGCGCTTTGGCAGCCGCGGCGTCGACGTCGTCGACCCCGATGTATCCCACCCAACAAGGTCGCATGCCGGCAGCACAGGCCTCGCTCGGCATCGTCATCAAGCCGCCGACTTGGCGCTCGCCCACGCGCAGCAACGTGTAGGTCATGCCCGGCATCGGCCAGTCATCGGTTTTCCAGCCGGTCACGCCGCTGTAGAACACCT
>CAYRAC010000788.1:0-2332 GCA_964422045.1 uncultured Steroidobacteraceae bacterium | reverse complement strand
GAAAAAACCGAATATAAAAACTGATTTGCCGGGACCCAAAGCGCGCGAGTTGCTGGCGCGCGATGCCTTGGTGGTCTCGCCTTCGTACCCGCGCGACTACCCCTTCGTCATGTCCCATGGGAAGGGTGCGGAAATCTGGGACGTCGACGGCAATCGGTTTTTGGACTTTGCCGCCGGCATCGCCGTGTGCAGCACGGGTCATAGCCATCCCGCGGTGGTGCAGGCAATCAAGGATGCCGCGGATAAATTTCTGCATATCTCATCCGACTACTGGCATGAGGGGCAGATCCAGTTGGCGGAACGCTTGAACGATCTGTCGCCCATGAAGGAACCCGTCATGAGCTTCTTTGCTCAGTCGGGTACGGAGAGCGTCGAGGCGGCGTTGAAATTGGCGCGCTACACCACCGGGCGTGGCCGCTTCATCGGATTTTTAGGCGGATTCCACGGCAGAACCATGGGCTCGCTGTCCTTCACGTCGAGCAAATACACGCAGCAACGAGGTTTTTTCCCGAGCATGCCCGGCGTAACGCATGTGCCGTATCCCAATCCGTATCGGCCGCTATTCGCCGGTGCGGATCAGGGGCGGGCGGTGCTGCGCTACATCGAGGAGGTCTTGTTCGTGCACAATGTGCCGGCGAGCGAAGTCGCGGCGATCATGATCGAGCCCGTGCAGGGCGAGGGCGGTTATCTCGTGCCGCCGGACGGATTCCTCGCGGGCTTGCGCGAGTTGTGCGACCGGCACGGAATCTTGCTGATATTCGATGAGGTTCAATCCGGCATCGGCCGCACCGGCAAGATGTTCGCCGCAGAACATTGGGATGTCGCGCCGGACATCATGACACTGGCAAAAGGATTGGGATCCGGACTTCCCATCGGAATGGTCGTCGCGAAGCGCAGCGTCATGCAGAAGTGGAGCCGCGGCGCGCACGGCAACACGTTTGGCGGAAATCCTCTGTGTTGCGCCGCTGCGCTCGCCACCCTCGATTTGGTCGAGCGCGAGTATTGCGCCAACGCCGCCAAAGTCGGCGCCTACTTCCTGCGCAAGCTGCACGCACTCGCCGAAAAGTTCGCGGTCGTCGGCGATGTGCGCGGCAAAGGCTTGATGATCGGCGTCGAATTGGTGAAGGATCGAACCAGCAAAGAGCCGGCCAAGAAGCTCTGCGACGCGCTCATCACACGCGCCTATCACAACGGTCTGATCTTGCTGGCATGCGGACAGAGTACGGTGCGCTTCATGCCGCCCCTGGTGATCGACGCAGCGGATGTCGACGAAGCGATCGTGCTACTCGAGCGCAGTCTGAGCGAAGTGCTCGCCAGCGAACGCGTCGCTTGAATCGACCTGCCGCAGTTGCCGCAACAGAGACTCGGTCGACACGGCCCGGCCCAGGAACTGGTGCAGCAACTGCGGGGTGTCGATGGACGATCCGAAGCGCAGCAGGTGCGCGCAAATCCACGGATACCAGCGCGGATTGCCGGTGGCGAATTCACCGATGGACTCGGCAATATGTTCGCGGATATCCGCGGTCACGATCGCGCCCAAACCATAGTTGATCATGTAGCCGGGCCAGCGCACCAACTGCACGCGCAGCGCCCACCAGGAATACTCCGGGTGCGGCACGATATTCAAGTAGCGCGAGGTGATATCGGTCCACAGCAGGTTCGGGTCCGTGGCGGGGTCTGCGAGCATGCGCAGCTCGAACAGACCCCACGCCACATCGAGCATCACATTGGAGAACAGTTCGCGCAGCGCCGCACCCTGTGCGGCGGATTTCCCCAGATATTTCTGCTGCCACTGCGGTTCCGAACTGCTCCAGGCGGGGACATCGGCGAAGGCCTCGAAGAACAAGTCGTCGCCCAACGAAAAATACGCCGGCCGCACGCGCAGCGCGGCGTAATGCACCGCGTGTCCGTCTTCGTGAAGAAGTTCGTTGAGGACGAACAGACCGCCTTGCTGGTAATTGGCCGACACGCGCGGCACCGTGGGCCGCCAGGTCCGGCCGCTGCGGCGGCCGATGCGAACTTGATCCGTATACGCCAACGGCGCCTTGCCGGGCCGCGGGTCAAGGTCGTGCCGCACGTGGAGCTTGTCGAGATCGGCGCCGAGGTCGTGGTAGAAGCGCTTGGCGATCGGCAACACGGCTCGACGCGGTATGGCGGCGGACAGCTCACGGCTCGCGCTCGCCGATGCGTACCAATAGTCCCAGGGTTCGAGCGCGGGGCCGGCAGAGCGCGAGCGCCAGGCTTCGAGCACTTGCACCAGCCACTGTTCGACCTCGGGCGTCGTGATGCCGAGAGCGGCGGCGGCGGCGCTGATGGGCGAGCGGCCGCTTGC
>CAYRAC010000787.1:0-2332 GCA_964422045.1 uncultured Steroidobacteraceae bacterium | reverse complement strand
GCGGCGCCTCCTGGCAAGCGCATGGGTCATGCGGGGGCCATCGTTGCCGGCGGCATGGGCACGGCGGCCGCGAAATTTGCGGCGCTCGAGGTCGCGGGGATCACGACCGTGCGCTCGCCGGCGGAATTGGGGTCTGCCATCGCCAAACGATTGCACAGCAAGCCCGGCAAGGCGGTTGGCAAGCCGGTCGGCAAGCCGGCGCAGAAGGTTGCGAAGCAAGCGGCCGAGCGGCCGGCGCGAAAGCCGGCCAAAAAGCGGGCCGCCACACGAGGCCGGAAATAGGGGAAGCCAATTGACTGAGATGCGGCAGTTGCGTTGCGTGATGGCGCAGCTGAATTTGGTCGTCGGGGATGTGGACGGCAACACGTCGCGAATCGTCGCGGCGGCGGTCGCGGCCCGCGATCAGCATCGCGCGGACGCGCTCATGGTGCCGGAACTAGCCGTGTCGGGATATCCGCCGGAGGACTTGCTGTTTCATTCCGGGATGCGCCTGCAAGTAGGGCGTTCGCTCGAGCGTCTGCAGCAGGAGGTGCGCGGCATCACCTTGATCGCCGGCTACCCTGAATACGTGGGGACGCAGATTTTCAATTCGGCAGTGGTCATCCGCGACGGGGTGATTCTCGCGAATCATCGCAAAGCCTGTCTGCCCAACTATCGAGTGTTCGACGAGAAGCGCTACTTCACGCCGGGTACCGAACCCACGGTCGTCGAACTGAATGGCTTGAGGGCGGGCGTGTTGGTGTGCGAGGACGTGTGGGATGCCGAGCCGGCGCGTCGAGCACGCGCGGCAGGCGCCGAAGTGTTGTTGGTCATCAACGCCTCGCCCTATGAAGTCGACAAACAAACTCAGCGCGAGCAGGAAATCGTGCGCGCGCGCTGCGCCGAATCGGGAATACCGTTGGTATTCGTCAATCTGGTCGGCGGTCAGGATGAACTGGTGTTCGACGGCAATTCCTTCGTGATGGACGCGCAGGGCAACGTAACCTTGCGCGCCCCCGCGTTCACCGAAGGCCTGTACGTGGTGGATTTGGTCGCAGACCCTGAAGGGCGGGTCAGGCCCCTGCCGGGGGATATCGTGCCGCTGCAGGGCCAGGAAGAAAGCGTGTTCGGGGCCCTGGTGCAAGGCACCCGCGACTACGTGGATAAGCATCGATTTCCTGGCGTGGTGCTCGGCTTATCCGGCGGCGTCGATTCGGCGCTGACCTTGGTGCTGGCGGTCGACGCGCTCGGCGCGGATCGGGTGCATTCGGTGGCGATGCCTTCACGCTATACCTCGCAGATGAGCAAGGACGACGCCGCGCTGCAAGCGAAGTGGCTGGGCGTGAAGCACAGCGAGATTTCGATCGAGGCAATGTTCGAATCGACCCTGGCCGCTCTCAAAGACGAGTTCGCCGGGCGCGCGCCCGACACGGCCGAAGAGAATATCCAGTCGCGCTGCCGCGGCGTGTTGCTGATGGGAATTTCGAACAAGACCGGTAGGATGCTCCTGACCACGGGCAACAAGAGCGAGATGGCCGTCGGCTATGCGACGCTTTACGGCGACATGGCCGGCGGCTTCGCGCCCATCAAGGACTGCAGCAAGCTGCTGGTTTATCGGCTGTGCGCTTGGCGCAATGCGCAGTCGCAGGTGATCCCGCAGCGCGTGATCGATCGGCCGCCCTCGGCGGAGCTGCGCTACGGGCAGAAGGACACCGATAGCCTGCCGCCTTATGAGATTCTCGACCCCATCCTCGAGGCCTTCATCGAGGAGGATTTATCGGTCGATCAGATCACGGCGCGAGGATTCGACCGGGCGACGGTCGGGCGCATCCTGGATCTGGTCAAGCGCAACGAGTACAAGCGGCGGCAGGCGCCGCCGGGTGTGCGCGTCAGCAGCCGGGCATTCGGGCGGGATTGGCGTTATCCGATCACCAGCGGCTATAAGACGCGCTGAGCTCGCCTACAGCAGACTCCACCAATGCTTCTTCCGCAGAATATCCTTGGTATCGGCGGGGAAGTTATCGGCATAAACGCGTTCAGCGTCGGCGGCTAAATCCATCATGTGCAGGTCGCGATATGCGTCGACCAGCACTTTCATGGAGCCCTTCACGGCCGGCGCTCCGTCGTAGTTCTCGACGCAGTACTTGGCGCGGTTGATGGCGCCGACGTAGGCACCACGGCGCATGTAATAGAGCGCCACGTGCAATTCGAAATCGGCCAGGCGGTTGCGCAAGAACACCATGCGCTGGCGCGAGTCGCCGATGTAGTCGCTGTGCGGGAATTTCTCGATCAGCTGTTGGAAGGCCTCGAACGACTTGCGCGCGTTGACCGGCGGGCGCTTCGATAGGTCGAC
>CAYRAC010000786.1:0-2335 GCA_964422045.1 uncultured Steroidobacteraceae bacterium | reverse complement strand
GTGCCTGTGAACGTCCGGTAGTTGCAAAACATATCAACCCGTGTTCGAGTTGCCCATGGCGATGTACTCAGCCAGCACGTCGCCTTGCACGGTCACATGTCGACGCATCAAATCATGCGCCTCGGACTCCTTACCGGACACGATGGCCGCCAAGATTTTACCGTGATCGTGCTGATTCGACTCCGATGGCAGCGAAGCGATCGGATGGCCCATGATGGTTACATTTCTTTGAGGAATTCACCTGAGTGCTACAGAGACATTCGCTAGGGTATGGCAGGATGCCGGAGCGTTGCGGGTAAAGCGTCGCGGTGTGAACAGCCCGGCCAGACGAAGAATGCAATCGATACTTTCGTGCAATCGCTTCCGGCGTAAAACCTTGGTCTGATGAATCGGGTGGTGGCCCGTTACCCGAAGCCGAGGAATTACACATGAGCATTCCGAAATCGGCCCCGATCGACATGGCGCTTGAGGTCGTGGTTATTCGTGTGTCGGACGTTGAGCGGGCGGTTCGCTTTTACGGCGGGCTGGGGTGGAGGCTCGATGCAGATATCGCGAACGGCAACGATTTTCGGCTGGTTCAATTCACACCACTCGGCTCCGCATGCTCGATCCAATTTGGCAAAGGAGTGACGCCCGCGGCGCCAGGGTCGGAGGGCGGACTGTATCTCGTGGTGTCCGATATCCAGGCCGCACGTAAGGAATTGGCAGATTGCAGCGTCGATGTGAGCGAAGTCTTCCATCGTTCGCCCACTAAGGTAAAGTTGGTCGGGCCGGATCCGCAGCGACGCAGCTATGCCTCGTTCGTCTCATTCTGCGATCCGGACGGTAACGCCTGGCTGGTGCAAGAGGTGACCACGCGGTTGCCTGGCCGTTCAAATACGGAAGTCACGACCTTTAGATCCGCGACGGCACTTTCGGCCGCGCTGCGCCGCGCCGAAGTTGCGCATGGCGAACACGAGAAGCGAACAGGTCAAAAAGATGCGAACTGGCCGGACTGGTACGCGCAGTACATCGTCAGCGAGCAAGCCAAAGTGCCGTTGCCGCTTTGATGTCCTACTCAAGGTGCAGGTCGCTAACCCTACGATGATCGACGCCTATCGGGCCGGCATTCCCGCCAACGGCAAGCCGTTCCCGGACGGCTCCAAGATCGCGAAGATCGAGTGGAGACCGAAAAAGATGGCGCAGTCGCCTTTTGCGGTAAGCCTCCAGGCGCATCACAGATCAGTCGCGATGATGACAAGCACATTGTTCTAAACAACCGCGATCATGTGCCGTTTCGCAATCGCCTCGATCTCGGGCTCGGTGAGTGCCGAAAGATCAATGATCTCGGTGGCCTTTACCCGCCGCGCGAGGTCAATGTGGTGCATATTTAGATACTCCACCAGGACGCTCACCGCACTACTTTTCCCGGCTCCATGTCCAACGAGGACGATTTCGTTCGCAGATATCAAGGCGGCGGCCACCTCTTCATAGAAGGACTTTTCTTCGGGTATGCGATCGCCCTCATAGTGAGCCTCCTTGCGATGAACCAACTGGTGATGGTAGTGGTAGGGGTCGTAGGGCGTGATGGTCACTGCATCCTGCGAACGGCTCTCACCGAGATCGCTAAAAATATGCGCCGCATGGTGATCGATTACGACGATCATCCGCCGCGGCTGAATGAACTTGTCCGGGGGTGATTCGGATCCGGCGAGTTTAAGAAATTTCCTAAGTCGCGACACGTCCTCGACGCCGATTTCAGGCGTGTGCGGTCGCTTGAAGACCTCGCGTCGCGTAGCCACTACGAAGGCGAATTCATCTCCTCCATGTGCCTGAACCTGACCTAGATGTCCAATGAGATCAACCACGTCGGTCCAATGCAAACTTCTTGGTAGTTTGCCGTGGAGCAAACTCTGGTGAAGCTTTGCGAACTTATGGTGCAGATGCCCGCTCATTTTCGGGCGCCATTCTGTCGCAAACAATTAAATCGGTCTACGTGTTTCAATTTAGCCTCACTCAAAAAACCAAAAAGACGCTGCGCGCGACCAAATCAGTTTTGCCGGACTGGTATTGCATGCTGTCGACGAGACACTCTCAGTTCCCGAAAGGTGGGTAAATTGCACCAAGGTATTGGAGCGCTCATCTGCCTATTAGGCGCCCACAGACCGAGTCAGGGAACGCCTACGTTATAGACAAGATTGTCTCTACCCGGGAGCGCAGCTCGGCACCTTTTTGTGGCATGAGCTGAAGATACGCCGGGTCCAGGTATTCAGAAACGGCGGCATAGCTTGGGCGCGCCTTGCAGCGTGACAACCATGGGCCTACGGAGTCTCGCCCTCGCGACGGATCCGTCCAC
>CAYRAC010000785.1:0-2345 GCA_964422045.1 uncultured Steroidobacteraceae bacterium | reverse complement strand
GAGAGCGCGCAAGCCCAGCTGGCAATCGCGCAACTGGTGCCCGAACAGGTGCAGGTTGCCGTCAGCACCGTCGCGGAACGCGAGGCTTCCCTGCAAAGCGCGCAAGCTCAATTGGACCAGGCGAACTTGAATCTTGGCTACACACAGGTGCGGGCGCCTAGCGACGGATTCATCACCATGAGGAGCATTCAGCAGGGCGACTTCGCGGCTGCGGGTCAGGTGATGTTTTTGATCGTGACGCCGGAGGTGTGGATCACCGCCAATTTCAAGGAGTCGCAGATCGGGCGCATGCGGCCGGGCGACAAGGTCGCCGTCAAAGTGGATGCCTATTCCGGCTTCAGGCTCGAAGGGCATGTGCAGAGCATTCAATACGGCAGCGGGGCGCGGTTTTCCGCTTTCCCGGCCGAAAACGCCACGGGCAATTTCGTCAAGATCGTGCAGCGCGTGCCGGTCAAGATCGTCATTGATCGCGGGTTGGATCCCAATCGTCCGCTGCCGATCGGGTTGTCGGTGTCTCCGGTGGTGTATTTCCAGTGACCGACGCGGCCTCGAGCGCGCATGAGAACTGGAAGCCGGCCGGCAATCCGTGGGTGATCGCTGTCGCCGTCACGCTGGCCGCATTCATGGAGGTACTCGACACCACCATCGTGAATGTCGCTCTGCCGCACATCGCAGGAACCCTGTCGGTCAGCTACGACGAGGCCACCTGGGCGTTGACCTCGTATCTTGTCGCGAACAGCATCGTGCTGCCCATCTCGGCGTTCTTCGCGCGGCTGCTCGGCCGCAAGCGCTACTTCGTCATTTGCATCTTCGCTTTCACGGTCTGCTCCTTTTTGTGCGGCATCTCCAACAATCTATTCGAACTGGTCATTTTCCGCGTGCTGCAGGGATTTTTCGGCGGTGGTTTGCAACCGAACCAGCAATCGATCATCCTCGACACGTTTCCGCCGGCGCAGCGCGGGCGCGCATTTTCCCTCACAGCCATCGCAACCGTGGTGGCACCCGTGCTCGGCCCCACGGTGGGGGGATGGATCACCGACAGTTTCAGCTGGCGCTGGGTGTTCTTCATCAACATCCCGGTTGGCCTGTTGACGGCATTTGCCGTGATGAGCCTCGTGGAGGATCCGCCCTGGGTCAAGAAGCAATCCAAGGTGTCCATCGACTACGTCGGGATCGGCCTCATCGCCCTCACCTTTGCGTCATTTCAAATCATGCTGGATCGGGGCGAAGATGCGGACTGGTTCTCGTCGGGCTTCATTCAGACCTTCGCGGCGCTCGCGGCAGTGGGCGCCGCGGTTGCCATCGGCTGGCTTCTCTATGCGGCCAAGCCGGTGGTGGACATCCGCGTTCTGAAGGACCGAAACTTTGCCGTGGGCTGCTGCGCCATCGCTTGTTTCGCCATGATCCTCTATGGCAGCGCCATCCTGATACCGCAACTCGCACAGCAACACTTGGGTTACACGGCGACGCTCGCCGGATTGGTGTTGAGTCCGGGCGCGTTGGCCATCATCCTGCTCATCCCCGTGGTGGGCCTGGTGATGCCGCGTGTGCAAACCCGATATCTTCTGGGTCTCGGCTTCTTCCTGATGGGTTGCGGCCTGCTGTACTCGCGCAACATCGCCTCGGACATCGACTTCCGGCACTTGGTGTGGTTGCGCGCTGCGCAGGCCATGCCGTTGGCGTTCTTGTTCGTTCCGGCGAGCGTGCTGGCCTATCAGACGGTGCCGCAAAAGCTGCAGGGCGACGCTGCGGCGCTCTTCACCATGTTCAGAAACGTCGCGGGCTCGGTGGGCATTTCGGTATCCACCGCACTCATCACCTCGCGGACCCAAAGCCACATGGCCTATTTGTCCACGCATCTGAGCCGCTCCGATGCGACTTTCCGCAACTCGCTGGCGCAGCTCGCTCATGCCATCCAAAGCGTGGGCGCGGCAGCCGGCAATGCGACCCAGGTGGCGCTCGGGCGGACCTATCAAACGCTGATTGCCCAGGCGGGACTGCTGGCCTACATGGACGTGTTCCTTTACTGCGCGCTGTTGGCATTTGCCTTCGTCCCGTTCATTTTTCTGTTCTCCCCCGTGAAGAAAGCGGGGGGAGCGCCGGGGCACTGATGCGCATCGCACGGCCATTCGCTACCTGTGTTCTGGCGAGCGTCATCGCGGCCTGCCGAGTGGGACCCAATTTCACGCAGCCACACTCGCCGGTGCCGGATCAATATGCCGGGATCAAGAGCGCGGCGGGTGACGTTTCGGCGCCCGCCTCGTCGACGGATTCGCCGCCGGCATCCTTTTGGTGGCGGCAGTTTCACGACCCGGAATTGGACCGCCTCGAGGAACGCGCCGCGG
>CAYRAC010000784.1:0-2346 GCA_964422045.1 uncultured Steroidobacteraceae bacterium | reverse complement strand
TGGAGGCCTATCGATCACGTATTAGTGTGTCATTTAAATACGAGAGCAGTAAGTAATCACGGACATTCGGAATGGCCAAAAAAAAGGCGCGACGTTAAAGGTCGCGCCCTTTTGCCGTTGTCGCGCTAGTTCGCGTTACGCGGCCTTCTTCATCGACTCGGCCACTTTCGCGCTGGTGTCGCCGAACCACTGAGTCACGTTACCGCGGGTTTCGGTGGCAATCTGCGAGAGCTCTTCTGCGCGGGCGCGCAACTTGTCACCAAACGCGGTATTCAACTCGGTCTGCTCGGTGACGAGGTCGGCCACCGGCTTCGGCTGCACGCTGGCTTTGGCGTACGACAGCGCCCAATCCAGATAGTCGTTGTACACAGCGAATTGGTAACGCGCGACACGCTCGAGAGTTCGCAATCCCGTTTGCTGGGCCGCAAAGACCGGGGCGAGGGTTTCGCGATAGGTATCGGTGAGGGCGGTGAAATCAAAGGTCGGCATGGTCATGGCAGTCTCCTAGGTAACTAACGATGTTCGGGTGACGCCATTATACACAGAAAAGTATGCAGTGCAAAAGAAATTTCTTGGCGCTCGCTAGGCTCGCCATGAATCGTTCTATCTCATTGATATAATTGAATTAATGTTTTTTTGGAGATCAATTCGATCGCATGATGGACACGCAGGAATAATGCAACGCATTAAATCCGGCTACGCCCGCGGCTGTGCGCGTACGAAGGGACCTTTTTGCGCCGGAGGCACGGGCCGCTGCCGCGACTTGCGCCACAGGTCGTAGACCGCCAGCGTGCCGGAGAGCGAGGCGAGGGTTGCGAAGTATGCCGGGGGCCCAAATGCGGACATCAAGCTGCCGGCAAGCACGGGTCCAAAGGCAGCCGCCCCACCATTCAACAACAGCAGCGCGCTGCTCGCAGCAACCATCTGCGCGGGTTCGAGTTTGTCGTTCACGTGAGAGACGGATAAGGAATAGAGCGTCAATGCGAAACCGCTGAACAGGGCGGCGAGAACCAGGAACAGGGCGGGCGGCATCTGCGGGAACGCAACGATGCTGCCTGAGGCCAACATCGCGAGCGTACACACTGCGGCAATCACCGTACGCCGATCCACGCGATCGGAGAGGCGGCCGACTGGATACTGGGTAACCACGGCAGCGAGAATGCTCACCGCCATGAAAGTGGCCACGCTGCTCGTGTCCAAGCCGCTCAGCCGCGCGTACACCGGACCCATCGAAAATATAATGGCGGAGATCAGCCCCGATATCGTCACCGACACTATTCCGAGCGGAGAATTGCGATACAAATCGCGTAGCCGCACTTTACGCGGTACCGCGTGCTCCGGCACCCGCTGCGCCGACACGACGATCGGCACCATCGCCAGGGAGATGAGCACTGCCACCAGCATGAAGGGTATCGGAGTGCGCGGGTCCGCAAGCACCAGGAGGAATTGAGCCGCGCCGAGGCCGACATAGAGAACGAGCATGTACACCGCGAACAAGCGGCCGCGGTTTTCGCGGCTTGCGCGGTCGTTGAGCCAACTCTCGGCAACGACGTACAACCCGGCGAAACACAGCCCTTGTACCAGGCGCATGGCGCCCCAGCTCCACGGATTGACGAAACATCCTTGCACCAGAACCGCCGCGGCGGCGATCGCCGCGAGTGCGGCGAACACGCGGATGTGTCCAAGCTTGCGCAGCAGCGGCGGCGCAATCTTGGTTCCCATGACATAGCCCACGTAGTAGCACGACAGGACGATGCCGGTGACGAGGGTCGGAAAGCCTTCGAGTGTGGCTCGCAGCCCGAGCAGCGTGCTTTGCAAGCCGGCACCGAGCATCAGCACGCCCATCCCGAGCAGCAGCGGCCAGTTGGTGCTAATGACGCTTGATGGCACGGCGGTTTCTATTCGGGGCGTGTCTAGACGTGTATTCATAAGCTAGGACAGATGCGGTCCCGCCGCAGAGTATATATTGACGCTTTCGGTTCGCGTTCGAAGGAGTATGAAATTTGTGCGGACGGACTCACTTGATCATCGCGCTGGCGGCCGCGCTCGGCGCGGCACCGGCTCTCGCCGTCGAAGCGCTGATCAATCCGACCGGATTACCGACGTACCCGAACCTCAATCACGCGAGAATGGACAGCGTTGCTAGAACCGACAAGCTCGGTCATTGGTGCAATCGATTTGCGGCCGACACGTCCGATGCGCTCGAAGCGGTCGAGGCCTGGTACCGCAAGGCCTTGGTGAATGCGAGCGAAACCGATTTGAACAACGATGAGCGGTACAAGAATTACTTCAGGCTAACCGGCGTCAAGCTCGCCGTCGGGATCGATTACGTCACCGTGTTCAGAA
>CAYRAC010000783.1:0-2360 GCA_964422045.1 uncultured Steroidobacteraceae bacterium | reverse complement strand
CAACTCCCAATGAGTCATTCGCGCAATATGTAATTTTTGCGCGCAGCAACATCGCCAGTGATCGAACAGCTCGTTAAGTTCTTTCTCGTGTTTTTCGTCGTGGTCGATCCCATCTCTCTCATCCCGCTATTCGCAGGCCTTACGCAGGGCGCGAGCAATCGTTACAAGAAAAAAATGGCCGGCAAAGCGGCCGCGATCGCGCTGGTAATTTGCGTGTTGTTTGCGTTGGTCGGCGCGAAATTTTTGGACATCATGGGGATTTCCCTTAACGCGTTTCGCATCGCGGGCGGGACGCTGTTGTTTCTGATCGCTCTCGACATGGTGTTCGCGCGTCCTTCAGGCACGCGCTCGACCAGTTCGGAACGCGAGGAGGCCAAGAACCGCGAGGACATTTCGGTATTTCCGCTCGCATTTCCGTTCATTGCGGGCCCGGGGGCGCTGGCGACAATTTTGCTGACCGCCGGCGAAGTCGCCAGCAAGCCGCTGCTGTTCGCCGGTTTCTTGGGCGTCGTCGCGCTGGTAGTCATCGTCTGCTGGGTGTTGATGCTCGCCACGCCGCGCTTGATGAAGGTGCTGGGCGTCACCGGTGCCAACGTCACGAGCCGCCTATCCGGCGTGATTCTCGCGGCCCTCGCGGTGCAATTCATCATCGACGGGATTCACGGCAGCTTTCTTTGAGTAGGCCAAATCCCACACGCCGTGCCCAAGGCGTGCGCCGCGCCGTTCGAAGCGCGTCAGCGGCCTGAATTCCGGCCGCGCGACGTAGGTTCGATCGGCGCTCTGCGAAGCGAGATCGGCGCTGGCGTTGCATACCGCCAACATCTGCTGCGCATAGTCCTGCCAGTCCGTGGCGAGCCGCAGTGTGCCCCCCGCGCGCAGTTTCGCTGCAAGGCAGGATACGAACGCGGCATCGATCAAGCGGCGTTTGTGGTGGCGCTTTTTATGCCATGGATCCGGGAAGAAAATCAGAATCTCATCGAAGCAGGCATCGCTAACTTTGTCCCTCAGGACCTCGACCGCATCGTGGCAGATGACGCGCAGGTTGCTCACGTTCGCGGATGCCGCGCGCAACAGCAGCCGCCCGACTCCCGGCCGATGCACTTCGATTCCCAGGTAGTCGATGTCAGGATTATTCTCCGCCAGCTTGCCGATCACTTCTCCGGCGCCGAAGCCGATCTCGAGGCAGCGGGGCGCACGGCGCGCAAAGATCCGCTCCAAATCCAGGGGCACTTCCCCCACCTCGATGCCGTAGGCAGGCCAATGATCCTTCAGGGCGCGCTCCTGCGCCGCGGTCAGGCGGCCCGCGCGCAACACGAAACTTCGAATATGACGGGGTGATCGCATGCGCGCAAAGTGTGCCTGATATCATTCGGCGATGCGTAAATCCTACGGCACTGCGAGCGCGGTTTGCCTGCTCATGCTGGCCGGGTGCGTCGGATTGCCGCGGCATGTGGAAAAAACCCGCAGCGAGGCGCTGTCGAATCCCGAAACCACATCGCTCGGCCGCCTGGTCGCATCGGAGCAGAGCAATAAGAACCTGTCCGGCATCCGCCTGCTGGCATCCGGAGAAGAGGCCTTGGCCGATTTGATCGCGCTGGCCGACCACGCCGAACGTACGCTCGACATCCAATACTACATAATTCAACAGGACGACTCGGCGCGGCTGCTGCTGCGTCATGTGCGCCAGGCGGCGGACCGCGGCGTGCGTGTGCGGGTGCTGGTCGATGATCTCAACACGGCGGGTGAAGACCGGCGTTTCATGCATTTGAGCGAGCATGCAAACGTCGAAGTCCGGGTGTTCAATCCTTTTCCCGGCGGCCGGTTTGCGACCTGGACGCGCTTTCTGGCCTCGGCAAGCGACATGCGGCGTATCAATCATCGCATGCACAATAAGTTGTTCGTCGTCGACGATGCGCTCGCCATCACCGGCGGGCGCAATA
Organism: uncultured Steroidobacteraceae bacterium; assembly: GCA_964422045.1. GTDB lineage: Bacteria > Pseudomonadota > Gammaproteobacteria > Steroidobacterales > Steroidobacteraceae > Bog-1198. Next base: position 420 of record CAYRAC010000783.1, on the reverse strand, counting down.
TCGGCGATCAATACTTCACGCGCGATGAGCACAATAACTTCATCGATCTGGATGTGGTGGCGGCAGGTGCCATCGTGCCCGAGCTGTCCGCGTCCTTCGATGCCTTTTGGAACAGCAAGTACGCCTATCCGATCGCCTCGCTGGCTTCCCCGGTGAGCGCCGAGCCGGCATCGGCGCCGCCGGCCGAGAGCGGGCCAGTCAACGCCAACTGGCTCGAGGGCGAAATCGATTCGGGGAAACTTCAGCTGACGTGGGTGCCGGCCACTGTGCTCGCGGATCGGCCCGCCAAGATCGCGAGCGACACCTCTCCGGATGAGGAAGTCACCATCGCAAATAATATCTCCGCACTGATGCGCTCGGCTACCCAAGAGCTCATCGTGATCTCGCCGTACTTCATACCCGGCGAGGATGGCGTCGCAC
>CAYRAC010000782.1:1465-2364 GCA_964422045.1 uncultured Steroidobacteraceae bacterium | reverse complement strand
TGCCGCCACGGGTAGAATGCAGCCGATAGTCATCGGGAGGTCTCGACAATGATTCGTATGATGCTGGCTGCCTCGTTGCTGGGCGTTGCGTTGACTGCATCGTCGAAAGCAAAACTGCTCGAGCATATACCTCTGCAATGGCGACCCACGTCGGAACTGCAGCTCGGTACCACTCAGATGACCGCCGCGACGGTTACGATAGCGCCCTTTACCGACGGCCGCGACAACAAGGAGCTCATCGGCGAAAATCGAGAGGACGACAAGCCTAAGCCTGTCACCACCACCGATGATGTGGGCACGTTCGTGAGCACGCACATCCGCCAGCTATTCGATGAGGCCGGGGTGAAGACGGCCGACAGCAACGGTGAAGTGATCATTCAGGGTGAAGTGAAGAAATTCTTCGTGCGCGAAGAATCCACTTACAAGTCCTCAGTGGAGATTCATCTGAAGGTTATCGGTCAAGATGGCCAAACCTTGTGGAACGGTCTCGCCTCCGGCGAGGCAACCCGGTTCGGCCGCTCATATCAGGCGGAGAACTATTACGAGGTTCTCTCGGATGCCGTGGTCAACACGGTGAGCTCAATGCTGCAGGCCGCCGATTTTCGCAAGGCGCTGTCCGCGCACGGAATCGGGCCAACTACATAGCGAAGTTCAACAGGCCAATTTGCTTGCGCTTGCCTCATGACCTTGTACGAAAAAGGGCCTCGATGGCCACAGACGTGATCCATCGAGGTTAAGAGTCCCGGCATGGGGATGACACGCCGGGGATTGCCCTCTTGAGAGGGCAGGGCTACGAATACCAATGATCCGTCGTCGTTGGATGTTAGTCGCTTCGGACCGCGGAGTCTGTCTGGCAGCGTACATAAAGCTCTGCGTGATTCCTGACGATCTCACTTCGC
>CAYRAC010000782.1:0-1455 GCA_964422045.1 uncultured Steroidobacteraceae bacterium | reverse complement strand
CTTGATGAACTCGATCACCGGCGCCGCGACGGCGGCCTGCAGATGCACGAGAGGGCCACTCTGCGTGGTTTGATCCACCTGCACGAAATTCTCGGTGTCGGTGATCCTATTGCGCGTCACGAGGTAGCTGCCGGCCGGCACGTGCACGGTCAGGTCATAGCCGCCATTGTCGCGATAGGTTAGCGAACGGCGCGCCGGCATGGTGATATCCATGATATTCGGGATGTGCAGGACGTCACCGTTGGGTCGCGGCCCGAGTGACTTGGCTGCAATCTGGTAGTTACTGATGAGCACCTGCAGGGTGCGGCGGTCCTTGGAACGCCCGGCCATCACCGCGAATCCCGCATCGTCCGAGCCCGAGGTGTGCAGCAATTGCGGGGTGTCTTTCATCATGCCAAACGCCGTCAAGGCATGGGCCACCGCATCCGGCGTCTTCTCGGCATTGCGAAACCCAGGATCAGCGCGGTAATAAGCCTGTGCGTCGATGGGCGCGCCCAGCATATAAATGATCGAACTCTCGACGAAGGCTGCGCGCGAGCCTTTCGACATGTCGCGCTCGAAAAGATCCACATTCCATTCGTCCAAGAAGTTCTTGGTGTGCTCAAAACCGTGCGCGTCCAACAACTGGCGAATCTGCTTCGCGATGGTGATGAAATTGTTGGGATCGTTTGAATCCATCGTGTAGTAGTGCCACACGAAGAAATCCAATGGCAAATGCTTGGCTTTCACAAAATCAAGAAAAGCCTCGCGATACGGCGTCGCATCCAGCGGCTTGGAAATGGTCGGGCCGCCAACCTCCGCTTTTGGATCCGCGGCTTTGATGGCGAGCGCGGTTTTTCCGTAAAGGTCGTAGTACATCTGCGGCGTGCCGGTCCAGAATACCTTGAAGTCCGGCTCGTTCCAGATTTCCCAATAGCGAATTCGGTAATGAAAGCCGTGATCCCAACCTTGGTTGTAATGCAGCACGATGTGGCGCGCGATCTGCGCATACTTATCGCCATCGGCAGGCGGCGTCGGATCCGCGCCTATGCTGCGGCCAATCCGAAAGATCGGCTCGGCGCCGATTCCTTCGATCGAGGCGATCAGTTTATCCGTGGATTCGAAGTGATAGCTCTTTTCGTCCTTCGGATCCGCGCTCATGTCGGAAAATATATTGAAAGCGTCGCGGCTCGATGGGATGCTCATCGGTAACTGTTTATCCACCCCGAAGCGCGCGTCGATGTCGCCGGGACCAAAATGATCGTGCGTGCGGATGAGATCAATGCGCGCGGCCCGGTAGGCGTCGGAAATGTCGATGTCGGCGATCGCGGCCGGCGTTTGCGGGCCGCCGAAGCCTGGGCCGGGCGCCCCTGTCACGCCGTTGAAGGGCTTCAAATGGCCGACCACCACATCATCCACGCTCACGACGCGCGGTGCAGCATCGGCATGACAAATCGCGGCGACCAAGCAGGCAAT
>CAYRAC010000781.1:0-2366 GCA_964422045.1 uncultured Steroidobacteraceae bacterium | reverse complement strand
GAGAGAAGTCGGCAGGCGAAGTGAACTCTGTGACCTCGATCTTCCCGCCGGCGGATCGGAAGTCCGACATCAACAAGTGCGTGTAGGCGCTCAGGTTGAACATAAGCGTTGTGGAGCGCCTCAGCCCGTGTGCTCCGAAGGCATGCGTCCCAGCCGGGAACGTGCGGCTCTTGGGTTCGAGGTCGGCGAGCAGCTCGCCTTCGAGTTGGGCGAAGGCGGGCCGGCCCTCGCTGGCCTCATTGCCGCCCAATGCGGTCTGTCCGCCATTTACGGCGTACAAGTCCAGGTATTCGACTGGTTGATCAGCCAGCCCGAGGAGGCTTTGGTACGTCCGATACGAATAGCGGGCTCGCTCGTTCCAGGCTTTCTTGAACTCGGGCGTGGCGTACTCGGCCAGTGCGATGCGCGAATCCGGGGTGAACACTCCCGTGGCCCAGGAGGAGCGCGTGAAGGGCGGCAGGTCTTTGGCGTATATCGTGACCCGCGCGCCCGTGCGCGCGAGCAGTACGGCGGTGGTGAGTCCGATCGCCCCACAGCCAATGACCGCGAAGTCGCGTTCGCCTGTGGCAAGCGCCATCTGCATTGCTTCGTGGCCCGATCCCCAGGAAAGCGACCAGCCGCTGCCGCCGTGTCCGTAGTGATGAATCACGGTCTTGTCGCCTCGGCGTTCTCCCTCGAGCCGCGGACCCTGCGCTCGGAAGGGTCGTGTACACACCGTGATCGCCGAGATCCGATCCGGTGCAATTCGCAGTGGTGGAAGTATGAGTTGCGAAAGACTGGAGGGCCGCCACGTGTCAAGCGCGCAACCGCCCAAAGCACCGACGACGGCCGCGGCTCCGGCTCGGGTCAGAAAATCTCGGCGCAGAATGGATGAAGCCATCCCATGGACCTCCCGGATACCGTCCTCGGGTGTGAAACGAGTAATGATTCTAGCGTCTCTGACTTGCAGAGGATGTTCGTTACGGGCCCCGAAGCCTACCGCAAACCGCGGGATCGCCGGACTCGAATTCTCCTACGCCGGCCTCGCGGCAACGCCATTGTTGCAGGTCTAAGCGATTGTTAATGCAAGGATTGTTCGATATTGCGCTGCGTCCGTATCGAGTAGTGGCAGTATGTTGCCCAACGGCACTTAGCGTCCCTCGACCTCGAATACAAGAACGCCATCATTAAAGAGCAACCCCACTCCTCGGTGACGGAGAATTTTTCTCACGGATGGCCGCCGGCGCAGGAGTCGATGCGCCGTGCCGCCGCGCCGAGCCCCCGGGGCGGTGCAGCGCGCACCCGGCGTGGCCTCGCCGTGGTCGCGGTTCTGTACACAATCGCCGCGGGCATCGTAATTGCAATCGCACCGCAATCGCCGCGGTCCTGGCGGATGTTGCCGGACTGGATCGCGCTCCCCGTGCAATTGATGGCCATAGCAAGTTCGGCGACGGTCGTCTGGCATTGCTGGCGCACGCGCGCGAAATCCTTGAGCACCTGGGCGCTGGTGTGCGCATTCTGCGTTGTGAGCCTGATCGCGAACTACGCATGGAATGTGTGGCGCACCTGGGGCACACCCCGGTTGTCGATTCCCGATCTGATCTACCTGACGGACTACGCGCTGATGACCGCAGCCTACGGCGTTGCATTCGTGCGTTGCGGCGGATCGTTTCGCGACCCGCGAACCTGGCTCGATGCCGTGACCATCGTGGTCGCGCTTTTTGGGACGTTCTGGGCAACGCTGCTCGGTACATTTCTGCCGCCATCGCATGGTCCGCACGTCGATGTGCCGTACGCGGTGGCCTATGCGCTTTCGTTGGCGACGTGGATGGCGATGGCGACGCTGCTGTTTCTGCGCATGGCAAGCGCGCGGCCGGTCCTGGTACTGCTCATCGTCGCCGGCCTCCTCGACGCAGCCTGGGAAGTGGGCTGGCTCGCCACGTGGCTCACGGACCGAAACTACGTGGGTCGCTACTATAACTTTGGCGACGTGCTGTGTTTTATGCTGATCGCATGCGCCGCGGCGCTCGGCGCCGCGGAGCCTGAACCCGGCAAGGTCGAAAGCGCGGAGCTGTCTGTGCATGCGTTCGTGCCGGCATTGTCGGCGCTGCTCGCGATTGCGCTGGTCGGTGCGACGCTCGCCAGCACCCGGGCGCCCGACGCCTGGATTTTGGTGGGTCTCGTCATGCTGACGACGCTGCTCCTGTTCACCCGGCAGGCCGCCGCACGCCGTAAACTGACCGAGCTCAATCGCGCTCTGGCATTTCGCGTCGCCGATGCACGCTTGATGGAAGTCGTGCGTCAATCGGCGGACGCCTTCCTGGTCATCGACGCGCGCGGGATCATCGCGTTCGCGAGTCCGGCAACGGAGCTCACGATCGGTGTTG
>CAYRAC010000780.1:1478-2366 GCA_964422045.1 uncultured Steroidobacteraceae bacterium | reverse complement strand
CCGATACGGTGTTCGATGCGGCCGATGAAGTGTTCTTGGTCGATATACCCGCCGACGAACTTCTTGCCCGTTTGAAAGCCGGTAAGGTTTATGTCGAAGCTCAGGCGGAGCGCGCCGCCCATAATTTCTTTCGTAAGGGCAACTTAATGGCGCTTCGGGAGCTCGCGCTGCGCCGAACCGCGGACCGGGTTGAGGGTGATGTGCAAGCCTACCGGGTCGATCAATCCATCGGCTCGGTCTGGAAGACCGCCAACGCGTTACTAACCTGCGTGGGGCCGGACTCCGGCGCGGAACGGGTGGTGCGTGCAGCGGCGCGTCTCGCAAGCCAATTGAATGCGGACTGGCATGCTATCTACGTCGAAACCCCGCTGCTGCAGCGACTGCCGGCAGCGCGACGCGAGCGAATCCTGGGTACTTTAAGCCTCGCGCAGGAATTGGGTGCAACCACGGCTGTGATTGCCAATGCGCAAGTCGCGGAAAGCATCATCGCGTATGCAAGGAGTCATAATTTATCGAAACTCGTTATCGGCCGTGACCCCGCGCGGCGCTTGTGGCCTTGGCAAAGATCCAGCGGGCAAAGATTATCGTTGCTCGCCCCGGACATCGACCTGGTTGAGATCGGCCGCACGGACCGCTTGACGCGCGACGCTGTTTTGAAAAGCGCCGTCTCGTTTCCGGGTGAGCACGGCGCGGAATCCAGCGAGCGACGCAAGGCAAAGCGGCTGCGCTATATATGGGCGGTGCTCACCTGTATTGGCGTGACATTCGCGTCGATGCCGCTTGCGGTGCATTTCGACCGCTCGAATATAGTGGCGATCTTCATTTTGGTGGTGGTGTTGACCGGGGTCCGCTTGGGTCGAGGACCCGCGGCACTGGCGGCCGTATTGA
>CAYRAC010000780.1:0-1468 GCA_964422045.1 uncultured Steroidobacteraceae bacterium | reverse complement strand
ATACGTACTGACCTTTGCCGTTATGTTGGCGGTAGGACTCATCGCGGGTCAGCTAACGGCAGGTCTGCGCTTTCAGGCGCGTGTAGCCTCGCACCGTGAGGAACGTGCAGGGTCGCTCTACGAGATTGCGCGTGACTTATCAGGTGCCGTGCAAATCGATGAAGTCGCTAGGATCAGTTGCAAATCTATCGAGCGGACTTTCCGTGCCAGCGCTGCGTTGCTGCTGCCTGACGAACAGGGGCAACTGATCCTGAAGCCGCCAAACGCAACGGGCATCGTCGGCAAGCCGCTCAGCGTCGATATCGGCATTGCGCAATGGGCATTTGATCGGGGTCAAGCCGCAGGTTTCAGCACTGATACGTTGCCGGGCAGCGACGTGCTCTATGTGCCGCTGCGCGCCCCGAGCCGCGCCCGTGGTGTGCTCGCGGTGAGGGCAAATAACCGCAGGCTCCTGCTCATCCCGGAACAGCGACAATTGCTGGATACTTTTGCAGCGTTGGTCGCGATCGCTCTCGAGCGGGTGCACTACGTCGGGGTGGCGCAAGATGCTCTCATCAGTATGGAATCGGAGCGGCTGCGCAATTCGCTGCTCGCGGCGCTGTCGCATGATTTACGCACCCCGCTGACAGTCCTAGTGGGCCTGGGAGAGTCCTTGATTCTTACAAAACCCGATCTCTCGCCGCAACAACGAGAAACCGCGGAGGCGATCAACGAAGAGGCTCATCGCATGAGCGCGCTCGTCAGTAATCTGCTCGATATGGCGCGTATTGAAAGTGGCGGGGTCAAGCTCAATCTTGAGTGGCAACCGCTGGAGGAGGTTGTTGGCGCAGGCCTCGCCGCCGCCGGCAATATGCTGAAACAGCACCATGTCGAGTTGCGAATCCCGCGGGATTTGCCGCTGATACGATTTGACGCGTTGCTGATCGAGCGAGTGCTGGTGAACCTGTTGGAAAATGCGGCAAAGTATACTCCCGCCAACAGCACCGTGACTTTGTCAGCGGAGATCGTCGCGGATCAGCTCAGCGTGTCGGTGGCGGATAATGGCCCGGGTTTGCCCATCGGTCGCGAGGACGCTGTGTTCGAGAAATTCACCCGGGGCGATCGCGAGTCAGCAACGCCCGGAGTGGGCTTGGGTCTCGCCATTTGCCGCGCCATTGTGGAGTCCCATGGAGGCAGGATCGTTGGCCGCAATCGGCCGGGTGGCGGGGCAATATTTACATTCACTCTGCCGTTGGGCAGTCCGCCGACAACGGAGTTGGAGGCGGAGGGGGCATCGGCCTGAACGTATGCATAAATAGCGGACTGACGCTCGCGCAGTGAGTTTGATTCCGCGTCCGATTCGTTCAGGCCCGACACAACGACGAATCAGCAGCCACAGGCGAACGACGCCTAGTGCCGCATCCAGTGCTGCTGCAAGAAATCGACGAAGGCGCGCACCTTCGGCAGAAGCAGGCGGTTGCGCAGGGTT
>CAYRAC010000779.1:0-2381 GCA_964422045.1 uncultured Steroidobacteraceae bacterium | reverse complement strand
CTCGACACCCTGGCGGGCAGCGGTGTGCTGTCGGGTCTCGTCAACGGTCAATCGCTGACACTCGGCGGCACGAGCAGCGGCACGCTGGCGAGTGCGAATGCGGGCAGCGAGGCGGTCACGACCGCGGTGACGCTGGCCAACGGCACGGGGCTGGCCAGTAATTATTCACTGACGCAGCCGACCTTGGCCAATGTCACCATCGCACCGGCGCCGCTGACAGTGAGCGGCACCTCGGCAAGCGGCAAGGTGTATGACGGCACTACGATCGCAACATTGACGAACGGCAGATTGAGCGGGGTGGTTGCGGGCGACGCGGTGGCGTTGACGCAAACGGGATTTTTCGTCACGAAGAATGTCGGGAATGTTGCCGTGACGGCGGCCGACACACTGGGCGGCGCGGCGGCACCCAATTACATACTGATACAGCCGAACGGACTCGCAGCGAACATCACGCCGCTTGCCATAAGCGTGAGTGCGACGGGTGCGAACAAGATTTACGACGGCGCGCTCAGTGATGCCGCCACCCTGTCGAGTGCCGGCCTGATCGCCGGCGACGTGGTGAGCTTTTCCGACACTTCAGCGGTATTCGCCGACAAAAATGTCGGCAGCGCGAAACCAGTGTTGGTCTCCGGGATCAGCGCCTTCGGCGCGGATGCGGGAAATTACATATTGAACAACACGAGCGCGAGCACCACAGCCAGCATCGCGCAACTCGGATCAGTAACCTGGGTAGGGCCGGCCCGCGGCGGCGATTGGTCGAACCCTGCCAATTGGGCAGGCGGAGCAATTCCGGATCTGTCGAACGTGGCGAACGTTGTTGTTCCTGCCGGCTCCAATGTGACTTTTGATGCGAGCGTTGCGGGTCCGGTGAACCTCGACCGTCTCAGCAGCGGTGGTTTGACCATGGATGGCGGGATCCTGCAGGTGGCCGGCGCGCTGAACCTGACGAATTACACTCAGAGCGGTGGCACGGTAAGCGGAAGCGGCAGTTTTTCCGTGACCAACTCCTTTAGCCAGGGCGGCGGCCAAATCAACGTGGGCGGACCGGTCAGCATTGTCCAAACACAAGGCAGCCTGTCCTTTGCAAATATTGCGGGAAGTAAGGTCAACTTAACCAGCACGACGGGCGGCGTCACGCTGGGCAGATTGACCACGGTCGGCGATTTGACCGTGACGGCCCAAGGTGGCGGCATCGCACAGGCGGGAGGCGCTACCCTGACGGTGGACGGCACCACGACGCTCGCAGCGAGCACGCACGGTGTACCGGCAAACATTAGCGTGACCAACGTCGGAAACCGGCTGGTTCTCGCGGTCAACGCCGCAGGCGCGCAAGTCAGCCTAAACGATTCCTCACCGATGACCCTGGGCACAGTCAATGCGAGTGGTGATCTGACCGCGGATTCGAACGGCGCATTGAATCTCGGGACCACTACCGTGGGCGGTAGTTTGGCCGTCAGCAGCGACAACGGCAATGTCACGCAGTCGGGACCGCTTCGCGTACAAGGCAGCGCCGAGATCCTCGCCGGCGCCGGCAGCATCGAGCTCAACAACGCGGCCAATGTCTTCATGGTCGCCGCGACCGCTTCTGGCAGCTCCGTCAGTCTGGGCGGTGAGGGTGCGGGACTTCCTCAGTACGTACAGGCTGGCGAGGCGGTAACACAGTTGGAGTCGTCGGTTGTTTCACCCGATTCGGGTGCGCAAGCGGCGGCATTGAATCTTTCTTCCACCATTACCGTGAAGCGCTATCCCACTCCAGACGATGCAGCGAAGGATGATAGTCCCCTCTCCGCGCCGGGTTCGACCAATGCAGCTATGGCGAATGTTGCCATGAATATTGGTGCGCTCGGCCCGTCATTAAAAATCGTCAACGGCGGCGTGCGGCTACCGGACAGGATCAATTAAAATGAATAGCCGATTTCTAGCAGAACTCGCCGACGGCGGGTGCACATCATGAAGCAGCTGTTCCCGGTACTGCTCTTCGCTGCAGCTTCACCCTTGGCGATCGCAGCATCGCCGCCGCCGGTTCCAGATGCTGGCTCGATCCTGCTGCAAGTGCAGCCGGTCGTTTCTCCGCCTCCCTCGTCCAACGCCACTGGCTTGACGATCGAACAGGAAAGCGGCACTCCGACGCCGCAAACCAGGTCGTTTCAGATCAAGTCCATTCAGATAGTCGGCAATACCGCGTTCGATACGCAGACTCTTCATACACTCGTGGCAGACGCGGAAGGGACGAGCCTGACGCTTGTTCAACTGCATGAGCGGGTGGCTCGGATCACCGACTACTATCAACGGCATGGCTATCCGCTCGCGCGCGCGATCATCCCGCAGCAGGTCATTGACTCGGGCATCGTTCGTATAGAAGTAATAGAGGCTCGCTACGG
>CAYRAC010000778.1:0-2384 GCA_964422045.1 uncultured Steroidobacteraceae bacterium | reverse complement strand
GCGGTACTCGCGCGCGCGCGAAAATCGGCAACGAGCTCCGCGGGGCCCATGGCACCCAAGTCCGGCGCCAGGGGTTCGCGGATCAGAGTTTTGAAGGCTCGCGTGCGGGCAATGGCTTGCAGCAACTGCCCGCCATGCACCACATCGGCGACGTCCTTGTCGGTGGACAAGTAGTTGGGCGCGATTTGCGGCGCGCGGCGAAAATCCGGGCTGACGATATCGATGCGACCGACGCTGGTCGGCCGGGTCGGTTGAAAACACAAATAGAACCCGGAAAACGCGTCGACTTCTATGCGTGTGCGGCTGGCATCGCCCGTGCCATAGGTCAGCGGATTGAAATACAGCTGCACATCCGGACGCGCGCCGTCGGGCCGGGCGCGCACAAAGCCGCCGAATTGATTGACGCTCAAACTCAAGGGTCCGCGCCGTGTGATGAGATAGCGCAAACCCGCGAGCAATTTGCTGCTCGTCGAATGCAGCTCATCGTTCAAGGTGCGCTCCGTGGCCTTGAACGAATACACGACAGCCAGGTGATCTTGCAGATTCCCGCCCACCGCGGGGTTATCGAACAGCGGGGTGATGCCAAGCGCTGCCAGGCTCGCGGCAGGCCCGATCCCCGACAGCTGCATGAGCTGCGGCGAATTGACCGCTCCGCCACAGAGAATCACTTCGCGATTGGCTGCCGCAAATCGCGCTGTGCCGTCGCGTACGTAGTCGACGCCCACGGCGCGCCGCTGCTCGAAGCGAACCTTACCGACCCATGCGTGGGTCATCAGCTGCACATTTGCGCGTCGCAGTGCGGGCCGTAAAAAGGCATCGGCCGCCGAGCGGCGAAACCCGTCGCGGATGGTCACTTGATAGGAGCCGAAGCCTTCCGGGTGCGCACCGTTGAAATCGTCAGTCATCGCTATGCCAAGTTCGGACGCGGCGCAAGACCAGTAGCGCCCCGTGGGGTGCAGGAAGGGGGTCACGTCCTTGACGTCCAGAGGTCCCTCACCGCTGACGTTTCCCGCGGCATCGACCCGCCGCTCGGAGCGCTCGAAATAGGGACGCACGTGCTCCCAGCCCCAACCGGCATTGCCCAGATCGCGCCAATCGTCGAAGTCCGCGGGCATGCCGCGGCAGTAAACCAGCGCATTGATCGAGCTCGAGCCGCCGAGCACGCGGCCGCGCGGCCAGTAGATGCTGCGCCCGTTGAGGCCCGGATTCGGCTGCGTCTGGTATTTCCAGTTGACCGCGGCAGCGGCGAATGTTCGCCCGTAACCGATGGGAGTCTTGATCCAAAATCGGCGGTCCGTCCCGCCGGCCTCGAGCACCAGCACCCGGTCGCGGCCGTGCGCCGATAGCCGATCCGCGAGGACGCAGCCCGCCGTGCCCGCACCGACGATGATGTAGTCAAAGCTCTCCACGTCCGGAGCTTAGCCTTTCGCTCGAGTCGCGCTATGCCATTTCGCGATTCGCCCATGTCATTTTGCGACGCTCGCGGCGCCGTCGCGAAACGCGGTCGAACACTGTATGGTGCGATAGGCATGAGCAGCACGGTCCTCGATTTATCGCGATCCCAGGCACCCTCGTCGATCGAGCGTTGGTACGTCCTCATCCTGATGTGCCTGATCTACGCGATCAATATTGCCGATCGCTATGTCGTATCGACGGTGCTCGAACCCATCCGCCTGGATCTGCACCTGGATGACGCCGGCGTTGCGATGCTGACCAGCTGGCCGCTGGCGCTGTTTTATGTCACCTGCGGGATCCCGATATCCTGGCTCGCCGACCGCTCCAACCGCCGCAACATACTGTCGATCTCGCTGGTCGTGTGGTCGGGCTTTACCGCCCTGTGCGGCCTGTCGCGCGGCGCATGGCAGTTCGCGCTGGCCCGCATCGGGGCCGGCATCGGTGAAGCCGGCGGCACGCCGCCCTCCACGGCAATCGTTTCGGACTGCTTTGCGCCGGACCGCCGGCCGATGGCGATGACGGTGCTCGCCCTCGGCGCGCCGATCGGCGCATGGATAGCCGCCGATGTGGCGGGTGCGGTGGCGCGTGCGTACGACTGGCGCCACGCCTTTCTGGCGCTCGGTGTTCCCGGTTTGGTCGTCGGGATCTTGGTGTATCTGACCGTTCGCGAGCCGCCCCGCGGGCGCCTGGATGCACTCATGGAGGATCTGAAACCGTCGGTCAAGGAAACCTGGCGTTTCTTCCGACAGCAGAAAGCCGCCTACCACGTCGTGATGGGCGGCGGTGTGTGCGCATTGTGGGGCTGGGGTTTGATGTACTGGACGCCGCCATTCCTGATGCGTACCTATAATCTGGACGTCGGTCAGGCCGGCGCCGTGACCGGAAATATTCATTTGATCGGCGGCTCCTTGGCGACGGTGCTGACCGCG
>CAYRAC010000777.1:0-2392 GCA_964422045.1 uncultured Steroidobacteraceae bacterium | reverse complement strand
GGAACAGCGGCGACGCATAGAACGCATCCCGCACCGCTTTCGTGCTCCATTCGGGTAGGGCTGGCGGCCAATTGCGTACCAGCAAATTAGGCGTAATACCCTTCTGAACCTCGTCGACATTCATCAGCTCGTTGAGGATGTATTGAATGATGGACGAAGCTGCGCTTGAATGAGCCTTCCCCAGGTCTCTGAAGCCGACCGTGTTATCTTTTCCAAGCAGCGCAACGTTGTTATAGCTTCTCCAAACGGACTCTCTCAAGTCGCGTTTCGCCTTCTTGATGTTCTCGCCGAGCTGCGAAACCTGCGTATTGTCCACGCTGATCGCGGGCAATTCCTGCTCAATCTCTTCCCACGCAAGCAGTCGCCGGGCATCTTCATAGATCGGACCAGAGGCGCTGCAAACTACAAAAATCAGTCCGCTCTTATAGGTTCTCCCCGTCGAGCCGTGCTCACGAATCGCGCTTTCAATAAACGCCTTCGTGCGCTTCTCGTCCTCCGTATTCTGTTCCGGCGCCAGAACAACGAAGCTAAGTACCGGCTTGTCCGGAATCTTGCTGCTGTTTTCTGGAAAGAAGATCGGCGCGATGCCGCTGTTCGCTGCAAATACGGTTTCAATCTCGGTGCGAACCCGATCACTGATCGTGCTGTCCTTGATGTTGGCGCGGCGGTCCGCATAGCGCTTGTTCAGGTTTTCTTTGAAGCTGAAGTGATAGCGATTGCGCTCGACGGTCAGGTAGTAGCAAGCGTCAGTCAGTGCGTCGAGAACCGTTTCCACATGCCCGATGTCGAGATCCGGTTCGGCAACAGCCAGCCGGATCTCTGGAGCCGTCGCTTCGGCGCGCGACATGCCACCATTCGACTCAAAGAAGATGGTGGTCGCTACCTTGCGATGGAGCCGAGATTTCTGGATAGCCTCGACCGCCTCGTTGTCCAAGCGGACGGCGTGCGAGTCCTTTTTACCGCATATATCGGTCGTAACCGCGGCCTCCAGGCGATGCTCCCCAAGCTGCTCAAACATCGCCGCCCGGAACTGCGGATCGTCCAACGGCGCGGTGCCCAGACCGATCAGGGCGTCGCGATGGTCGCCCTTGAAGCCGTCCTGGAATGCATGCGAAACCCACAACGCCAGCAGCCGAAGCACCCCGCGCGTCTGCTGGAATCTCGGCAACGCCTGCCACTTTCGCTCAAAGACCGAGAACACCGTCGGATGGAATGGATAGGTGGCGGCAAAGGCTTCGCGCGCACCATCGAATGGAAACTGCTCTGGAACCTGCTGCCTGTGATCCTTCACCCAGTCGCCAAACTCATTGCACGTCGTCATCGCATCGCGGTTCAGCAGAACCCGGCCATCGTTGGCCACCGCGTTTTCATCCCACTCAAAGAGCCGCCGGCGAATAATCTCCGAAGTCTCCGACTCCGCCGACATGATCACAGCCTTGCCGACGCGATCGAGCAGCTTCTTGAATCGCTCGTAATCCGACTGATCGTCGGCGCTCATCTCCAACTCCGAGGCCGGGACCGAGACCGCCAGCACCATGTTGTCGCGCCCGCGCGCCTCTTCGCTCAGATTATGGAGAAAGCTGTAGAGCTGGCTAGCCATGCCGGTTTTGCGGCTGCGGCTGACAAAGTTCATCAACTCGTCCATCAAGATCAGCACCGGCCTGTCCTTGGGCAGAAACGCGCGGATCACGTCGCCGCCCGGCGCCACGCCCTGGCGCTCATGTTCGGCCAGCACCGCAAGGGCGCTCTCCCCGCCCAGTTGATAGGCAATCTCACCCCACGGCGTCTTTCGATTGGTGGTACCGTCGGCGCCGCCGCGGCCGGCAATCGGATCGAACTCCGTACCGACAAAGACCGCCACCTTGGCGGCCGGAACAGCGTTGATCCCCGCCACCTGCAGCAGCCGCGCCACGCCCTGCCATTCCTTCGCCTTGGGGCCGTTGTTGGCCAGGTGATAGAGCAGCGTGAGCGAGTGGGTTTTGCCGCCGCCAAACTGGGTCGTCATATTGAAGACGGCCGAGGTCTCTGTCGTTGTTCCTGACAGCCGGCGCAGCACCTCCGCGGCCACGCCCGTCAGCCCCTTGGTCAAAAAGGTCCGCTCAAAGAAGCGCTCCGGATCCTGGTAAACGGCGGGCGCGCGTCCATCCCGCACCTGGTCCAGGTGTACGGCGAACTCAGAGGCATCCAGCGGCCTTCCATTGCGCAGATCTTCCCTCGGCGTCACGGCTTTGTACCACGGTTTGAGCGCCATTGCTTACTCCTTGCCAATCATCGATCTCATTAGAACCCAAACTGCTTCTTGCGGGCCAATACGCCCTCTACCCAGCGTCTTTCATCCGAGCCTGCCGGATACAGCGCATTCAGCGCATCGGCCAGCCGCCAGAACTTCCCA
>CAYRAC010000776.1:0-2394 GCA_964422045.1 uncultured Steroidobacteraceae bacterium | reverse complement strand
TACGCGCTCGTCTTTGCCCACAGTTTCCGGCACTTCCACTTTTTGCGGGCCCAGGCTCTCGGCCACGCGCACACGCCACTCCCGCCGCACCACCGTTCCCGGCGGCGGCGACTGCGTAAGAATGTGTCCCGCGGCTACGTCGCCCGAGTAGTAGCGGTTATCGACGTCGAGGTTCAGCCCCAGGCCCGCGGTCTGGCTGCGTGCATCTGCAACGGTCATGTCCTGCAGCGCTGGCACCTGCACCTCTGCGCCGTGAATGGCAAAGTGCATGGTGGCGATGGCCGACAGCAGCGCCACCGCGATCAGCAGCATCACCAGTGACGCAACTTGAAAAAAGTTGATCACCCTCGTCTTCATGGCTCGGGCTCACCATCCACAAACACAATCTCGTAGTCGATCTCCGCCGCTTTCTCCAGCATTTTTGATACCGAACAGTAGGTGTTCTTCGACAGCGACACCGCATCCTCAACCGCCTTGCGGCTCAATTTTCCGCTCACGGCGTAAGTCAGTTCGATCTTCGTAAATACACGCGGTGGAGTCGGCGACTGTTCGGCAACAGCGGAAACGCGCAGCCCCGTCAGCGGCTGCCGCTTCTTTTTCAGAATCGACACTACATCCACGCTGGTGCAACCGCAGAGTGCCATCAGCACCGCTTCCATCGGGCTCGGTCCTTCGGTGTGCGCCGGGTCCGCGTCAAACAGAATGGTATTCCCATTCTCCGCCGTGCCTTCAAAAATGCTGTCGTGTTTCCAGTCGCTTCGTGCAATCATTTTGTTCTCCTACATCTTCGCGTTCTACCTTAAATTATCCGTCGCCGGCTCGGGATGAATCGTCACCCGATACACTTCCGGGCACTCCAGCTTGAACCGGTCTTCCAGAGCCGTAATCACTTCATGCACCCTCAGCATGGGCAACTCATCCGGCAGCGTGCAATGGCAGCTCAACGAAATGTGGTCGACCGTGCGGCCCACCACAATCTCATGCACATCCTTGATCTCGGCGAACATACGCGCCGTCGTCCGCAGCGCGTATTCGATCTTGCGATCCACTTCGACAATCTCTTCTGGCAGTTCTATCGTAGCCGGTTCGCTCTCAATGTGCGTCAGCACTGAGTCAACCTCCGGCGCCTCACGCAGAATTTCCGCTTCCATCGCGCTCACAAATCCATGCGCGGCAAGCAGCGTCATGTCCTCGTCAAGTTCCACGTGCTGCTCCACGCGCAACCTTCCATGCAATGACTGCACGCTGAGTTCATGCACATTCACATTGTTGCGCGCAGCCACGGCCCGCACGCGATCGAAGATGCTTTCCGCCCTGGCCTCGCGCGGGACCGTATGGATGACCACGTCTGCCTGCGGAAGAGCGCGATGCGCCGCGTCCGTAGCCGCACGCACCAGTTCTCCCGTGTGCTCAAATGTGTATTGCCGCGGCAACGCAAGCGTCAGGTCGGCAAAGTAGATTGACCCGGCCTTGCGCACCCGCGCCTGCTCTACCTCGAGCACACCATCCACCTTTGCGACTTCATCCACCAGCCGTTGCCGCGTCTCTGCCGGCACCTCGTCCATCAACACGGCCACCGTTTCGCGGCCCAGGTAGAGAGTCATGCGCAGAATCATCAACGAGACCACGACCGCTGCGAACGGGTCCGCATACCCCAGCCAGCCAATGCCGAATTGCACGCCAATCCAGCTTGCGCTCAGCCCACACAAGACGGCCAGCGTCGACCAGATGTCGGAAGCAAAGTGAAATGCATCGGTCGCCAATGCCGGACTTCCCGTTTCTTCTGCCACCGCCCGCAGACGTCGCGACCGCCAGTAATCCACGCCGATCGACGTCAACAGCACCATCACCGGCCACACCGAGTGATGCAGGACAACCGTGTGGTGAACCATCCGCTCCATGGCCTCCCAGATAATCCACGCGCAGCTCACGGCCATCAGCCCGGCTTCAAGGAATGCTGAGAGGTTTTCGATTTTCCCGTGACCGTATGTGTGATCCTCGTCCGCCGGCTTGTCGCTCACCTGCACGGAGAAAAACGTCAGGGTCACAGCCACCAGGTCCAAGGCCGAGTGCGCCGCGTCCGACAGCACGCCCAGCGAGCCCGATAGCAGCCCCGCAGCGAGTTTGAGCAGCGTCATGACGGCAGCGGCAACCATCGAGTGCAACGCTACGCGGCGCTTCGCGGCAGAGAATCCGGCGGTGTCTCGAGTCAACGGATTTTGAACGACTGTCGTCATTCTGCTCTCAGGCTTCACGGCTGCGCACACCGGTGTACAAACCCGCGATGCCGAATGTGTAGGGTTGCCACGCGCACTCGGTGTACCCGGATGCCCGCATCAGTTCCAGCATCTCCGCAGGCGGCGGAAATCTCTGGACGGAGGCGGGGAGATAACT
>CAYRAC010000775.1:0-2394 GCA_964422045.1 uncultured Steroidobacteraceae bacterium | reverse complement strand
TGTGATCCCATCCACCCGGATGACTGGAACTCCACGGCGCGGGAATGCCCTCCACGGCCCCCGAGGCGTTCGAACAGCAATTTTGCAGCTTCGCGTCCAAGCATCTCGACGGGCTGTTGAACCACCGATAGCCCGGGCGTTGATGAACTTGTCGAGTGCCTGGGAGCAGCGGGGTGCGAGGACGCGCTCGTTGGCATCGGTCAAAGCGGACGCATCGCTTTGGATTTCACTCGCGAAGCGGACTCTGCGAAAGAAGCTATCTTCAGTGCTCTTGCAGATGTGAAGCGCGCTATTCCCGTCGCAAAACTTCTCGAAGTCACTCCCGACTTTGTCGGTTTGACTGACATCGCCGAATTAGTCGGCGTCAGTCGGCAGAATATGAGAAAGCTTGCGCTCACGCACAAGGAGAGCTTTCCCGCCGCCGTCCACGAAGGCAGCGCAACGCTCTGGCATTTATCTCCCGTTTTAAAATGGCTCGGTGAATTCGCTAATTATTCAATCAAGCAATCTTTGCTCGATGTGGCCCACATCGCTATGCAAATCAACCTCGCCAAGGAAGCCAGCCAAATCGAGCATGAAGATCACCGCGAACTACTCGAATTGGTGGCGTAGCGAACGCCTGTGGTCATGACGGACGAATTCACCCCCGAGCAGCTAGAGCGCATCAAGGCGCACACTCGAGCACGCGGCATGACCTTCGAAGTATTTTTGCCCGAAACATTAGCCGACTGGCTCCGTTCGAAAATCGCGGCCGGCGCGTTCGAAAGCCCCGCGGAGGCGGCCTTCGTTGCATTTCAAGACCTGCAGGCGCTCGACCGACATCCAGATGCGCGCCGCGCGCTTCTCACAGCCATGATCGAAGCCGGCGTCAACGATCCGCGCCCCGGTATTCCAGCCGCGGAAGTTATCGAGGAATTGCGGGCGCGGATGCGTGAAGATGCGAACACCGAACCACCGGTCGCGAATTCTTCTCAAACCCCCTAAAGATCCCAATGAGGACCCCACAGCGGCCAATCTCTCCGCGCTTCCATTTTTTCCAAAGCTCCGTAGTCATGTAGCAATCGGCCCAGTTATCTAACTCGTAAACATCGTCGATGTGAGCGGGTGGACGAGGCTTTTGGTTGATAAAGTAATGCCGATAGGTGTCGAGCAAGTTTTGGCCGCGAATTGGGGTCGTCCCAGGATCGGGTGGCCAACGGATGGCGGAAATAATCTCCGCCATATCATCGTGCTGACATCGAAGCGACAATGCTTCCTTTGAGGAAATCGATAATATTTTCGCGATCTCAATCAAGTCGCACCCATTGCCGTTAAAACTCACGATGGTCCCGACCGAAGTGGCAATTCTTTTCGCGCCGTCAAGCATTCCCTCTGCAAACCGATGAGGCATGTACACGTTGCGTTCGACATCCAAGATTCCAATGATGGTTGTACCCCAATCGAACGCCAGCACATCGTTCTCGTTCGGCACCATCGGCAATCAATCCTTCCAAAACCCTTTGAACCGCTCCGGGCTGAGCTCCGTATAGCGCACCGTGTGTGTGATGTTCCGATGCCCGAGGTACTGCTGGATCGAGCGCGTGTCGTGCCCCTCATTCGCAAGCTTGTAGCCGGCCGAGTGCCGCAGCATGTGCGGGTGGATAGGGAAGGGGAGTTTCGCGAGCTCGCCGGCGCGCGCGATCAACTTCCTGGCCGTCGCCGGCGTCATCGGTCCGCCGCGCTCGGTGACGAACAAGTAGGGCGTCTCTGGGTAGTCGCGGCGCAGCTCGCGCAGTGCGCGGAGCTCGGGGCCGCGGATCGGATGGGTCGAGGCCAGGCCGTTCTTCAGGCGAGCGACGTGGACCAGGCCGGCCTTGAGGTCAATCTGCTCCCAGCGCATCGTCACGAGCTCAGACACGCGCAGCCCGTGCCGGTAGGCCAAGAGAATGAGCGTCCGATCGCGCGCACCGTGACGGCCTACCTTGCTCGAGGCCTGCAGCAGCTTCTCGACCTCCGCCGGCGTTAAATACTCGCGGGTGCGCCGATCAAGATTTTTTGTTCGGCGAGGGGGGATGGCGGAGTAGGGGGCCGCTCGAGATCTCGGCCCAGGGGCCTTCGTATTGCGTCCGCTCGAGCGAACTTTCCCATTTTGGAGTATTGGCGCCGCCTTGGCGGCTGCGGATTTCTTCGGGGCTTTGGCCATGGAAGCGAATATAACACCCCCATTATCGGCTATTTATGGGAAAGTGCCGTTAGGCCACCGGCGTAGTATTCGCGCGTCGCGCAGCAATTTCGCGTTCGATCCGTTTCCGCTCCAGCTCATTAAGGAACCAACCAATCACAAGTGCCACCACGATGAGCCATAGGGGGGATAGTTCGATTTTCTTCAGCACCAAGGCAAGAATGGCTGCGCCA
>CAYRAC010000774.1:0-2397 GCA_964422045.1 uncultured Steroidobacteraceae bacterium | reverse complement strand
CTGTGTTGGGCCTGTGCTACGAACGTTCTCCGGTGATTTTGAGCGATGGGTCTAACAATTGTTCTACAGATGGCAGCATATACACGCCATCGTCGCGTCCGGGTTGCCTGGCGCCGCACGCTTGGCTATCGGACGGAACCTCGCTCTACGATCACTTCGGGAATGGTTTCACCCTGATCGCCAACGAAACGACTTTGCGAAACGACGTCGAGGCCGCCCGCATGGACGCGTTGGCGCTAGGAATGCCGTTGAAAGTCATTGAACGATTCGAGGGTGATGCTCTGGACGCCTACAGCGCACGGTATACGTTAGTTCGACCCGACCAGTACGTAGGCTTCCGGGGAGACCAGTTGCCTCCTGGAACACTTCGCAAAGTCACTGGATGGGCTTAGGTATTCGCGGTAAAGGGGCATCTTGTGAACGACACAACCAACCAGAATCAGTCGTTTCAAAGTGACGCGGGCATTCTCTTTGAAATTGAACCCTATGCCATTTCCGGTATTCGTTGTATCCCTGAAATGCAGCCCGGCGGACGCCCTCCTCCACTCGTCATCGCTATTCATGGTGGCACCTATCACTCCGGCTACTTCGACATTGCTGCATACTCCCTCGTTAGGCGGGCTGCCGCCCTCGGCATACCGATCGTGGCGCTCGACCGCCCCGGGTATGGGAGAAGCACGGCCTTTCCTCGCGCGGATGCGACGATCACGCATAATGCCGAGCGATTGAACAAGGTGATTGGTGAAGTTTGGCGGCAATTCCAGCCTCAATCGCCCGGGGTTGTTCTCATTGGACACTCAATCGGCGGCGCAATTGCCGTTGGCATCGCATCACTACACCCACAATGGCCTCTGCTAGGAATCGCAATCTCCGGCGTCGGTCTCGCATCCCCGCCAGAGGCAGGCGAAGCGTGGGCGTCGCTTCCCGACGTAGCCATGCTCGATTTGCCGGTACCAATGAAGGATGCAGTGATGTTCGGGCCGGAATGGACATATGACAATTCGATGCCGACGGCAAGTCGACCGGCCGATGCACCAGTTCCCCGCGCCGAGCTGATTGACATCGTAACCGCATGGCCGGCCTTAGTGCGCGAACTGGCGGCCAAGGTCACGGTTCCCGTTCACTATCGTCAAGGGGAGTTCGACAAACTTTGGATAACTGACGAGAATCAAGTCCTACAATTTGGTCAAGCCTTTTCCGCTTCCCCCTCCGTCGATGCGCGCCTGCTCGAATCCACAGGACATTGCATTGACTTTCATCGCGTAGGTGCTGGCTTCCAACTCGAACAGCTAGCCTTCGCTTTGCGCTGCACCGTGGAACGCCCTCGGTAGGCCAACTCGTTACACCGGTGCGCCGCTGGCCGTCTTTGCGGTATCCGCCATTTCTATGTCAATTAGCTTCGTGAGAAGTCGGCGCGATTTGATGCTTCCCATGTCTGCCGGAATCGATACGTCCCAACTATCACCGCGTCGTCCGATGACGGTCTGCTGCGCTTCCAAAATTTGCTTGTCCTCCGTAAACGCCTGCGCAACCTGATCGAATATGAGCGCGTCGGCTTCAGGGTCGGTAATTGCGTAGTCGCGCACCGCTGCCCAAAAATAATGCGTGGATACTGCAGTCTCTGGGGTCATCGCATTCATAATCCACAGATTGAGACCATGCGCCAGCCGGCCTTCGGGCGCACCGGTTCCGGTCTCGGCCCCGCCGACGTGGATTTGAACAAATGAGGGGGGAAGAAAGTCGATGATTTGCCAGCGGTCAATATTTGCGCCCATAGGCAGGCGCCCGGTTTTCACGTAAGTGGGCGGTGGCGGGCAATCGATAACCCAGCGAGTAACGCGCACGCCGCTAGGCGTCGTGTCTACTTTAATCTTGCCGTTCTGACCCATCTGGGAATTGCCGATGGTTGATGTATGGACAAAGCCGACATGGGAGAGGTCCATCAAGTTGTCAACAACGAGTTGATACGACGCTTTGACATGATTCGTCGTTCCGACCGCAGCATGTGCGTTGTCGGCGAGACGACTAAAATCAGGAATGGCGGTTGCATCCGCACTCGCGGGATCCCCCGTCCATACCCAAACCCAACCGTAGCGCTCAATGGCTTGATAAGCTCGCACGCGCGCATGCGGCGGAACGGCTTTCTGACTCGGGACGAGGATGCATCGTCCGGAGCGATCGATCTCCATTCCATGGTAGCCGCATTTGATCGCATTACCGACTACCGTTCCCATATGCAACGGGAGATGCCGATGTGGGCATCGATCCTCCAGCGCCACAACGGCCCCATCGCTCGCGCGAAAAAAGACAATATCCTCGCCGAGAATGGTCCGGCCAATGGGCTTCTCGGCCAGCTCGTGCGCCCACAAGGCTACGTACCAACTATTCCGCAAATAC